>CAZRSL010000003.1:0-52623 GCA_964602785.1 uncultured Prevotella sp. | reverse complement strand
GATAAATCATGCCCCTACGATTTCACAACCATTGACTTTCAATGGATTATGTACTGTGGCCAAGCGCATTCCAACATGTAGGGGCATGATTTATCATGCCCGCCATTGGCAATAATCCGGTGTTTCGGGCATGATAAATCATGCCCCTACGATTTCACAACCATTGACTTTCAATGGATTATGTACTTCCAAAACTTGACAAACAACCATCAGCGAGTGGTGGCAGAGCCACATCACGAGCTTGAGGTGATTGCCTTTGACTACCAAAACAGGCCCCAAAATCAACGTGCCTCAGCTGTTTCACTTTTCTGCCACAGCAGTTTCACTTTTCTACCACAGCTGAGATAGAAAAGTGAAACAGCTGAGGCACGATTGCAAAAGAGGCTCTTTCGGGTCGTGAAAGTGCCCCTTTGGCAGTGCGTTGTTATCAGCTCGACTTTCGCATAGTTATAAACATCCTCTTGCAGGGTGTGGCCCTTGTGGCCGTCCGCCGCACATACGATGACCCATGTCGTGAGGCCAAGCACATTCCAACATGTAGGAGGGTGTATCAAAATGAGGCCTCCAGCCTCATTTTGATACACCTTGGAAATTGGCAAAGATGCGATGTGCCGGACATGATAAATCATGCCCCTACGATTTCACAGCCGCACAACCGATGCGCAACGTGGATGCGGACGGCCACAAGGGCCGCGCCTTGCAAGAGGTACACTCAATTGCTAAAGCTGAGTTATCAGTATTAATACAGAGTAGTGGATGATGCAGGATGGAGGCTGGGGGTGGTCATTCCTTCATCAAATCGTTGAAAAACTTGTCAAGGTCGTCGTCGAGGCCCTCCATCAGGTCGCCGCCGATGATGACGGTGGTGTCGTCGGCCACGTATAGCTCCGCCTGGGTCTCGCCCTCCTCGTCCTCGAGCACAAAGCTGTATGGCTTCATTATGCCGAGGCTGTCGGCGGCGTTCTTGTTCTTGCGCAGCTCGGAGCGCAGCATCTGCGCCACCTCGTCGTAGAAAGCCTCGTCGGTGTTGCCTATCCAGTCCTCCACCAGCCCGCGGGTTATCTCGTTGCCGTCGTCGTCGAACGACATTATGTCGCCCGTGTCTTGGTTGACGCGGATGTGGATGTCGGTCATCACTTCGGGGATTTCGGTTGGCGGAAACTTCTCAGCGGTCTTGCGCATGAATCTTTCCACTTGCTGCTTTGCGAGTTCTGTCGGCTTCATAGTTATGGTTGGTTCTTAGATTGTCGGAGCTTTCCGTCGGCAAAGTTACAAATAAAAAACGAACTGAAAACGATTTCGGAAAAAATGTAATATAAATATTTGCTATGAGCAAAACATTTGCTACCTTTGCATTGCAATCTGTGGATAGCAAATAGCATTGTTAAAGCCTAATGAGCGACAAGATTAGTCATGATGGCGTGATAGAGTCGGTGAGTGGCG
This sequence comes from uncultured Prevotella sp., assembly GCA_964602785.1. GTDB lineage: Bacteria > Bacteroidota > Bacteroidia > Bacteroidales > Bacteroidaceae > Prevotella. Next base: position 51,180 of record CAZRSL010000003.1, on the reverse strand, counting down.
ACTGTGCCCGCGTGCGCATTGTGCAGATGGCGGCATGCGCAGGCTGCAAGATTTCGGCTCATTGCAACGCCTCGGAATCTAAGATAAAATACATCGACGTGTGCGGTCCGAGTGTCGGGGAGCACAAGCCCGGTGATGCTGTAACCGTGTCGACCACCGTCGGCATGGGCAGCGAGGCAGTGCGCATAGCCTTTGTGTGGCCTCTGCTGCTGCTTGTGGCGGGTCTCTTCGCCACGAGGTGGCTCAGCGGCAGCGACACTTTGGCCGTGGTGGTGGCGTTTGGGGCCTTAACGGTCTACTTCCTCAGCGTGTATCTGCTGCGCGAGAGGATAGGCCGCAAGTTCTCGTTCACCATCGACGGCTGACAAACTGAACAAGAAACAAATCAAAAATAAATAAAAACTGTTATGAACTTTATTTTATCGGCAGTGATAGTACTTGGGGCGATAGGCCTGATAGCAGCCGTGGTGCTCTACGTCTGCTCCAAGAAATTCGCTGTAAAGGAAGACCCAAGAATCGGCCAGGTTCTTGAAATCCTTCCCGGAGCCAACTGCGGCGGCTGCGGCTTTGCCGGATGCTCGGCCATGGCCGGAGCACTGGTGAAGGGGGCCGACGCAGGAAGCATCGACGGGCTGCTGTGCCCTGTCGGTGGCGAGAAGGTGATGGGAGAAGTGGCCGACCTGCTGGGCATGACCGTTGCCAAGACCGACCCGATGGTGGCCGTGGTCAGGTGTAACGGCAGTTGCGAACATCGGCCACGAGTGCACGAGTACAGCGGCTTGCGCACCTGCGCCGCCATGAACTCGGCAGGAGCCGGCGAGACGCTTTGCGGCTTCGGCTGCCTCGGCTGCGGCGACTGCGTGGCGGCCTGCAAGTTCGATGCCATCCACATGAACCCCGAAACTGGCCTGCCCGAGGTGGATGAGGAGAAGTGCACCGCCTGCGGCGGTTGCGTCAGGGCTTGTCCGCGCCACATCATCGAGCTGAGGAAGAAGGGGCTGAAGGGTCGTCGCGTCTACGTGCAGTGTGTCAACAAGGAGAAGGGCGCCCTGGCCCGCAAGGGTTGCGAGGTGGCTTGCATCGGCTGCGGCAAATGCCAGAAGGTATGCAAGTTTGACGCCATCACCATCGAGAACAACCTCTCCTACATCGACTTCAACAAGTGCCGCTTGTGCACCAAGTGCGTCGATGAATGCCCGACTGGCGCCATCATCAAAGTGAACTTCCCCGTCAGGAAGCCGAAACCAGTTGTTGAGAAGACAGAGGCAACGGCTGCGGCTCCTGTGGCAGCACCAGCTCCGGCAGAGGCTCCGGCAGAGAAGAAAGAACCAACCGAAACGAAAGAGGAGGGCGTAAAGGCATGAAACTAAAGACATTCAGAATAGGTGGCGTACACCCCGAAGAGAACAAGATAACCGCCGAAGTGGCCACACGCCAGGCTCCGCTGCCCACTGTGGCCGTGTTCCCCCTGAGCCAGCACATTGGCGCACCGGCCAAACCCGTGGTGGCAAGAGGCGACAAAGTGAAGGTGGGCACGATGATAGCCGAGGCCGGCGGCTTCGTGTCGGCTCCGATATTCAGCTCTGTGAGCGGCACGGTGCAGAAAATCGACACTGTGTTCGACGCCACTGGCTACCGCAAGCCGGCCATATTCATCAAGGCCGACACCGCTGAGAACGAGGTTTGGGAGGAAAGCATCGACCGCTCTGACAAACTCGAGAAGCTGGACGACCACCCCGAGCTGACACCAGAGGAGATAATCAACCGCGTAAAGGTGGCTGGCGTAACGGGCATGGGCGGCGCCGGATTCCCCACATTCATCAAGCTCACTCCGCCACCCACGGCCAAGGCCGAGTGCGTGATAATCAACGCTGTGGAGTGTGAGCCCTACATCACCGCCGACTACCGCCTGATGATGGAGCACGCCGACGAGATAGTGGAGGGACTGAAACTGCTGATGAAAGCGGTGAAAGTAGACCGGGGCTACATCGGAATAGAGCAGAACAAGCCCAAGGCCATAGAGCTGCTCTCGCAGAAAGTGGCCAACCTGGAAGGTGTGGAAGTGGTGCCGCTGAAGACGAAATATCCGCAAGGCGGCGAGAAGCAACTGGTCGACGCCGTGATACGCCGCCAAGTGCCGGCACCGCCAGCCATCCCCGTCAACGTGGGCGCGATAGTGCAGAACGTGGGCACCGCCTACGCCGTCTATCAGGCTGTGATGAAGCACAAGCCCCTATTCGAACGCTACACCACCGTCAGCGGCAAGCAAATCAGCCAGCCCGGCAACTTCCTCGTGCGCATGGGCACACCGTTCAGCCAGTTGCTCGACCTTTGCGGTGGACTGCCCGAGGGCGACAACAAGGTGCTCGCCGGTGGCCCGATGATGGGCAAGGCCGTCGACTCGCTCGACTGCCCCGTCTGCAAAGGCACCAACGCCGTGACCGTGATCAGTGGCGACGGGGCGCGGCGCAAGCCGGTGCAGCCCTGCATCCGCTGTGGCAAGTGCGTTGAGGCTTGCCCGATGGGGCTCGAGCCCTACCTTCTGGCCACGCTGTCGTCGTTCAAGGAGTACGAGCGGCTTGAGGCTGAGGACGTCACCTCGTGCATCAGCTGCGGCTCGTGCCAGTTCACCTGCCCCAGCCACAGGCCCATACTCGACAACATACTGCAAGGCAAGGGTGTGGTGATGGGCATGATCAAAGCCCGCGCCGCCAAGGCAAAAGCCGCAGCAGCAGCCAAAAAGAGTTGACAACAATTAAATATAAGAATAAGAATTGATGGAGAATAGGTAAATGCAGAATAGAGACACCATTGTTGGCATCTTAATTCAACATTCATCATTCAACATTCAACATTAACAATACCAATGGGAAAACTTATAATTTCACTATCACCCCATGCCCACGGCACCGACAGCGTAGAGCGCAACATGTTCGGCGTTGTCATCGCCCTCGTGCCCGCATTGCTGGTGAGCTTCCTGTACTTTGGCTTGGGCAGCGTGGTGGTCTGCCTGACGAGTGTGGCCTCGTGTGTGTTCTTCGAGTGGGCCATCACCAAGTACATGCTTCACCGCGAGCCCACCATCACCGACGGCTCGGCCATCGTCACCGGCCTGCTCTTGGGCATGAACCTGCCCAGCAACCTGCCCCTCTGGATCATCATCATCGGCGCGCTCGTGGCAATCGGCGTGGCCAAGATGACGTTTGGCGGACTGGGCAACAACCCCTTCAACCCCGCACTGGTGGGCCGCTGCTTCCTCTTGGTCAGCTTCCCCGCCCAAATGACGTCGTGGCCCGTGGCCGGACAGCTGCTCAGCTATGCCGACGCTGAGACCGGTGCCACGCCTCTTTCCGTCATGAAGCAAGCCATCAAGGCTGGCGACGCATCGGTGCTCGACCAGCTGCCATCGTCAATCGACATGCTGCTCGGCAACGCCGGCAACGGTTTCGGAGCCGGCACCATCGGCGAGGTTTGCGCCTTGGCTCTGCTCCTCGGCTTCGCCTACATGCTCTGGAAGAAGATCATCACGTGGCACATACCTGTGAGCATCATACTGACCGTGTTTGTGTTCAGCGGACTGCTCCACCTGTGCAACCCCGTCTACGCCAACCCGTTCCAGGAGATATTCTCCGGCGGATTGATGCTCGGCGCCATCTTCATGGCCACCGACTACGTTACCTCGCCCATGACCAAGAAGGGGCAGCTCATCTACGGTGTGTGCATCGGCTTCCTCACCATAGTCATCCGCAACTGGGGCAGCTATCCTGAGGGCATGTCGTTTGCCATTCTCATCATGAACGGCTTTACACCGCTCATCAACCACTACATCAAGCCAAAACGCTACGGCGAAGTGCCGGCCAAAAAGTAAGGAGAAACAGCAAATGGAGAAGATAAAATCGTCATTGACCAACATGGTTGTCGTCCTCGTGGGCTTCGCTGTCGTCATCGGAGCGTTGCTTGCCTTCGTCAACCACATAACCGAAGGGCCTATAGTAGAGAAGAAGGCCAAGACTCTGCAGGCTGGCATCGTCAGCGTGATGGGAGTGAGCGACCTCAATGTGGCCTCGACCGACACCGTCCGCCAGGATGTGGGCGGCAAGGAGCAGGCCTACGTGGTCTACAACACCGCCGACAAGCAGGGCAAGGCCCTCGGCGCGGCTGTTGAGAGCACCACCAACGGCTTCGGCGGCCCGCTGAAAGTGCTTGTGGGCTTCAACCCCGCCGGCGACATCCTCGGCTACACCATCCTCGAGACATCGGAGACCCCAGGCCTCGGCATCAAGGCTCAGGACTGGTTCCAAAAGGGTGGCAAAGGCAACATCATAGGCAAGAACCCAAGCCAAAAGGCATTGCAGGTGAGCAAAGACGGCGGCGACGTTGACGCCATCACAGCCAGCACCATCACCAGCCGCGCCTTCCTCAAGGCTGTCAACGAGGCCTACACCGCCTACAGCAAGAAAGCTGTCGACGGCAACACTGGCGCCTCGAAACAAAAACCAAGTAACAAGTAAGCAAGATGAGCAAGTTCAGAAAAATATTCCTTAACGGCCTGATTGAGGAGAACCCGACTTTCGTGCTCTTCCTCGGCATGTGCCCCACGCTGGCCACAACCACCAGTGCCATCAACGGACTGTCGATGGGCTTGGCGACAATGGCCGTGCTGGTGTGCACCAACTTCGTGATTTCTGCCATCAAGAACATCACGCCCGACATGGTGCGCATTCCCGTGTTCATTGTGGTGATAGCCGCATTCGTCACAATACTGCAAATGCTGATGAGCGCCTACGCCCCCGACAGCATCAACAACGCCTTGGGCATCTACATCCCGCTCATCGTTGTCAACTGCATCATCCTCGGCCGCGCCGAGTCGTTCGCCTGCAAGCACACCCCGCTTGAGAGCGTGTTCGACGGGCTTGGCATCGGCCTCGGCTTCGCCCTCGCCCTCACGGTGCTGGGCATGCTCAGGGAGTTCTTCGGCACCGGCTCGGTGTTTGGCATCCATCTGTTGCCTGAAGTAACCAATGTGCTGCTGTTCATCCTGCCTCCAGGCGCATTCCTCACCCTGGGCTATTTGGTGGCATTGTTCAACAAGATTAAGAAAGCATAAAGAAGTATGGAATACCTTGTCATATTCATAAGCGCGATATTTGTAAACAACATTGTGCTGTCCCAGTTTCTGGGAATATGCCCGTTCCTCGGCGTGTCGAAGAAGATTGACACGTCGCTGGGCATGTCGGCCGCCGTGGCGTTCGTGCTGACGCTCGCCACGCTCGTAACGTGGCTCGTGCAGAAGTTCGTGCTCGACCCGTTCGGCCTTGGCTACTTACAGACATTGGCTTTCATCCTCGTCATCGCCGCCTTGGTGCAGATGGTTGAGATAATCCTCAAGAAGGTGTCGCCAGCCCTCTATCAGGCTCTGGGCATCTTCCTGCCACTCATCACCACCAACTGCGCCGTGCTCGGTGTGGCCATCCTCGTCATCCAGAAGGACTACAACCTGCTTGAGAGCGTGGTCTACGCCTTCTCAACAGCACTTGGCTTCGGCTTGGCTTTGGTCACCTTCGCCGGCATACGCGAGCAGCAAGCCTTGGTGAAGATACCAAAGGCAATGCAGGGCATGAGCATCGTGCTCGTAACGGCGTCGCTTCTGGCTCTGGCTTTCATGGGCTTCAGCGGACTGGAGGGTGGACTGAAAACCCTCTTCGGAGTGGAATAAAAGGGCTGATGCCCTCAGTGCCTTGACCAGCATGTCGATTTTAATGCACCTGCCATACAATTTGACGGCTCTGCGTGCGTTATAATAATAAGACATGCCGGTCAAGGCATTATCAACATTCATAACTCATAAACACTCACAAACATGAAACAAACTATTCTTGTAACAGGTGGAACTGGATTCATCGGCTCCCACACTGCCGTGGAACTCATCGAGGCTGGCTACGACGTGGTGATAGCCGACAACCTGAGCAACTCGAAGATAGAGGTGCTCGACGGCATTGAGAAAATCACCGGCACACGCCCGGCGTTCGAGAAGGTGGACTTGCGCGACAAGGATGCCACCGAGCTGATATTCAAGCGCCACCCGAAGATAGAGGGCATAATCCACTTCGCAGCTTCCAAGGCCGTGGGCGAGAGCGTGAAGATACCATTGGTATACTATCGCAACAACATCGTGTCGCTCATCAACCTGCTGGAGCTGATGCCACAGTACGGAGTGAAAGGCATAATCTTCTCGTCGAGCTGCACGGTCTACGGCCAGCCAAAGCCTGAGAACCTGCCTGTAACCGAAGACGCGCCCCACCAGAAGGCCACCTCGCCCTACGGCAACACAAAGGAGATAAACGAGCAAATCATCCAAGACTACATCCACTCTGGTGCAGCTATCAAGAGCATCATCCTGCGCTACTTCAACCCCATTGGCGCCCATCCGTCGGCACTAATCGGCGAACTGCCAAACGGCGTGCCAAACAACCTGATACCCTACGTTACGCAGACTGCCATCGGCATACGCAAGCAGCTGACGATATTCGGCAACGACTACAACACGCCCGACGGCACCTGCATACGCGACTACATCTATGTGGTCGACCTGGCCAAGGCTCACGTGGCAGCAATGGCACGCGTGCTGGGTGGCGAGGGCGACCCGGTGGAGTTCTACAACATCGGCACTGGCCACGGCAACTCCACACTCGAGATTGTGGAGACTTTCGAGCGAGCCACGGGAGTGAAGCTCAACTGGAAGTACGGCCCACGCCGCGAGGGCGACATAGAGAAGATATGGGGCGACCCGTCGCGAGCCAACCGCGTGCTGGGCTGGAAGGCCGACACGCCGCTCGACGACGTGATGCGCTCAGCCTGGGAGTGGCAGCTGAAACTCCGCGAGGACGGAGTGATGTAAAAACGATATACTTTTCCTTGCCCTCAGAAGGACAAGGAATTTGTGTTTGTGTTGTTGTTATCCCCCGATGTGAATCGGGGGATAATTCTTTTTAGGAACTAAAGGACGAGACGTAAGCCAAGACTACTTCCTCTAAAAACTGGAGTGTTGTAGAATCGACGCTCATGTTATGATACTATTGTTTCTTGCCGTTTTTTATTTATGCCATGAACCTTTATCGGGCTGGCCGTTTTTAAACGTGCCCTCAAAGCTTGTCCCATCATTGGCAAATGTAACCTTTCCTTTCGAGAATTCGTTGCCAACAAAAGATCCCTCATATACATCGCCATTATCGAAACGGAAGTAGCAGCTGTCACCTTGCATCACGCCATTGACGAACTGGCCCTTGTAGTAGCTGCCATCGTCGAACCAGGCCTCACCTCGTCCGTTTGGCGCATTGTTATTGTTGACTGGGCCAGTGTAACGACCCATGCCAAACTTCACCACGGTAGTGTCGAGCGGCATGTTGGTAACCGTCTTAACGGTTTCTGTCTGTACAGGTTCTTCTGAGGTTGTAACGTCATTTTTCTGGGCAAAGACAAGCACAACAGCCACGACAACGGCCAATATTGCTATTGCGCCCACCATCTTCAACCACAACGGTGTGCCTTTCTTACTCTTGCCGCCGCCACTGACGATGTCAGAATGCGGTTGCACTGGCTGCGGTTTGGGTGCTGGTTGTGGCTTAGGCTTCGGAGGCTCTGGTGCTGGCTTGGGCGCAGGGGGCGGCACGGGCGTAGGTTTCACTCTAATGGTGTCGTCGCTCTTAGGCTTGTCCAAGGTTACTGTCTCGTCGTCGGCCACTGTTGTGGCGGGCTTGTTGAGATAGTCCACCACTTCGCTCACCTTCTGCGGACGGTCGAGGCGGCTGGTGGCCATGAGCCACAGCACGAGCCGCCGCGTCTTGGGACTCACCTCCTCGGGCATGGGCAGCGAGAGATGCTTGTCGGGCGAGCGGTCGTCGTCGATGTCGCTCGGCAGTGGTGGCTTCTGGTTGGTGAGCAGGGTGTATAGGGTGGCACCGAGGGCGTAGAGGTCGGTCCAAGGGCCAAACTTGTCGAGGTTCTGCTCCATCTGCTCGCGCGGCGCATAGCCATTGGTGTAACTGACGGCTGTCGACGTTGTGGCTCCGCCCTTTGTGCTCTGCTGCTTGCTGGCGCCGAAGTCGATGAGCTTGGCCGTGCCCGACGCGTCCACCATTATGTTGGCTGGCTTCAGGTCGAGGTGCCAGATGCCTTGGCTGTGGGCTGTGTCGAGAGCGTCAAGTACCTGGTCGACAATGCCGAGGGCTTCAGCCTCCTGCAGTGGCTCACGGGTGCGCTTCAGCCGCTCGGCCAGGTTCTCGCCCTGGATGAAGTCCATAACGTAATAGGCCGTGCCATTCTCCTCAAACAGGTCGTAGACGCGCACGATGTGTTCGCTCTTCAGTTTGCGCAGCCGCCGCGCCTCCTTCTTGAACTTCTCGCGCTGCTCGGCAAACGAGTTGGCGTTCTCAGAGTTGCTCACGCTGACGGTGGTGTTGTTGTCGTCGCGCTGTGTTACGCCCTTCATGAAAAACTCCTTTATTGCGTAACGCTCGTCGAACTGTATGTTGGTGGCCACGTAGGTGTTGCCGAAGCCGCCCGACGACAGGTAGCCGTCGATCCTGTAAGTGCCATGCAGCACTGTGCCCACACGGAGCATTGCGCTGCTGTTGATGTTTTCGCTCATAGTCTTTAGGATTTAGAATGGATGGGTCTGAAACTCTTCCCCGTCAGGTGTGGGTGTCTGAGGGGTTGCGGGCTGAGGCTTTTTGAACACATCCTTGGGGTCGACGGTTTTAGGCTCGGCATTGTCTGCCTTGGCCTTAGAAGCGTCGTCAACGGATGTTCCCTCTTTAGTGGTCTCGTCGGTTTGCTTCGCTCCCTCGGTCTTTGTCGTCTGCTGCTTAGTGGTCTTAACTTTCACCTTTCGAGCGTTGACGTTCTCCTTGACTGGCCGACGCACTTTTTCTATATGCCTTTCCTCCTTTGTGGGCTGCTCATCTGAGGATGACTTCTTCCCTCCTCTTGCAAGAGTGAACGCCACTATCACCACAATGGCTATCACCGCCGCCACAATGATGGTGATGAGTTGGCTCTTCTGCTTTCCACCCGACGGCGTGGGCTGACCGACTGCGGACTGCTCCACCACGGCCACATCGCCGTCAAAATCCACAGCATCCTCCCACTTGGGTGGCACGATGTTGATGGCGTTGTCGCGTGAGGTCTGCTCGTCGTCGATGAGTTGGTCGTCGCCCTCCTCAAGGCTCACCCCCGTTATGTGGACGATGTAGGCCGAGTGGTTGTCCTTGTTGTCCTTGGTCTCCTCTATGAGATGCTGGCGTTTCTCATCGGGCGATGTCTTGGCGGCGAAGAGTTGTTGCAGCTCGTCGTTGGTGGTCTGCTCGAGCATTCCGTCGCTGCAAACATAGAAGTAGTCGCCCGGATGGATGTCGGCAATGTGCACAATAGTGGGTCTGACGCGGTTCTCCTCGCCCGGTTGCAACGCACGGGTGAGCATATTCTTCTGTGGCGAGATGCTCATTTCCTCGTAGCTGATCTCGCCCGCCTGATAGAGGTCGTACACCAGTGAGTGGTCGCGGCTCTGATAGATGATGCGAGGGCTCGAAGGGCGCAGGTGGTAGATGCGGCTGTCGCCCACGTGCATGGCCGTCAGTCCGCCCCGATGGAAGAGCAGCAGGCAGAGGGTGGTGCCCATCTTGCGCACAGCTCCAGTGTCGGCCTTGTCGAGTTCGCTGTATGCGGCATCGAGGGCATCAATGAGCACTTTGTCGGGCACTGCTTTGTCCAAGTCGGCATGGCTGCTGATGTACTGCCCCATGGTGGTGCTCACTATCCTACTGGCCACCTCGCCATGCTCGTGGCCTCCCATGCCGTCGCAGAGAATGAACAGGCGGTCGTCGGTTGTGGCTTGGCCAAATGCGGGATATATGTTGTCCTCCTGATTGTCGCGCTTGCCTATCTGCCATATAGCTTGCGGCTTGTCGATGGTTATTCTCATTGTGTTTTCACATTGATATTATATGTAACTGTGGTCTCCCCCATGGTGATGTTGCAGCCCGGCTGCAGCACTATGGCGTCGCCTTCCTCGAGCTTCAGGCCGTTCACGCGGGTGGGGTTCATATTCTTATAGTTGCTCACGACGGCCTTCAGGCTGCCATCGCCCAGCCGGGTTACGCTGATGCTGACGTGGTGGCGGCTCATGTAGTGGTCGGTGGTGGCTATCTGCACCGTGGCATGCGACGAGGCGGCTTGCCGACCCACGATGTTCTGGCCCAAGGCGAGCGGATAGTTGATGCCGGCAAAAGCTATGACGGGTTTGCCGACAGCTTCAGGCTTCTTCTTGTTGAGTATGGTGTCGCCCGTGTTCTTGTTGGCAGCAACGAAAGTCTCGGCGTCGAGTGGCTCGTTGCTTGGCGCAGGTTGCGGATGGAACTTCACCCTAAGCTGTGTCTGGCACTGCGGACAGGTGATGATCTTCAGCGTCTCGTTCTTCGAGTTGCGCACGTCGAGCACCACTCCGCAGTTAGGGCATTTTATTCGTTTTGTCTCCATGCTGTTATTATAACAGTAATTATCAGAAATTAGCCAGTAATTATCCAAATTCCTTGGATAACTACTGGTAATTTGCCGATAGAGTGATGCAGATTAGAGGGCCACCGAGCCGTCGTCGCCCGGGTCGTAGCCACCAGTCAAGTCGTCGCCGCCAATGTCAGATGCTGAGATGTCGTCGCCTGTATAGGAAGCCTGAATGTTGGGGTCGGAGGCAGTGGCGTCGTCCTCAGTGCCAGTCGACTGCAAGCCGTCGTCGGCACTTTGCCCATGGTCCTGCCCGGCAGCCCGAGCCAAGTCGCCCATGGTGGCGGCATTGCCTTGGCGGTCGATTACTATGTCGGCCTCGTCCACCCTCTGGTTGTCGTTGATGTCGATGATGGCCACATCGGCCTGAGTGTCACCGTTCAGGTCGAGAGCCACTGCGGTGTGGCCCTGCACCTGCCCCACGCCCACCACGTGGACGTCGTCGTCGCCTTGGGTGCCATGGGGGGTGTCGTGAGTGTCATGCTTGGCGGTGTCGTCAGCCTTATGCTCGTCGTTGGAGGCTGCCCTTGCCCCACCTCCTGCCTCATGGTGGTCCACCACGTGAGCCGTAGTGTGGGCCACGTGCACGTCGTCGTTGCCAGTCTGGGCGTATGCGTCGTTGGCGTTAACCTCCGGCGCCACAGCCTGGGCGAACGCGTGCTTCTCCTCTGCGCTCATGTTGTCCCACTCCTCCTCGGTGTAGGTGTTGTAGAGCCGTCCATGCCAACGGAACACACCGCCAGGGCCAACCTGAGCGCGTGCCTCATTGAAAGCGTCGCTGAACGACTGGCCTCCCGCCACGTTGGCCTCCTTGGGCAGTTCGGCGGCCTTGTCGTCATCACCGTTGGCGGCAAGGGCATTGCCCGCATAGAGAGCGCCTGCGCCAATCAATATGCCTGTTACGCCTCCTATGCCCACTTTCTTCCAAGTGTCGTCGCCCTTGGGCTCACTCTGCGATACGTTCACTGTGTTGCTCATTGGCTTGTGTCCCGCCAACTGGGTGTCGTCTGTTGTGATCATGATGTATGAGTTTTTTTAAGTTTATAGTTTTAAAGTTTATAGTTTTAAAGTTTATAGTTTAAAGTTTATAGTTCTAAGTTCTAAGTTTTAAGTTGGGACTTATGCCTGTAGAACTGTTGTTTTCTGATGCAAATTTCGGCAAAAATCTATCAGTGGCCAAGATTTTCGGCGAATATTCCACGAAATGGTGGGTTTTGATGACGAAACCCACGTTTCGCGTGAAATCCCTGATTATCCACACATTAAATTAATTAAGGTGCAATCTTCAATACCACGTTCCGTTACTGGTCGTGTTGCCATTGGAGTCGAAGTAGCCGTTGAATGTCTTGCCAGTGCTTGCCCAGTGGTATGTGCCATGATATATCTTATCATCTTTCCATTCTCCGTCGAAAGTGTCGCCACTGTTGTAAGTAAACTTGCCGCTCGACCGCCTCTCGTTGTTGTCAAAATATCCATAGAAAGTGCCAAAACCCTTATAAAAGTATGTGCCATGGTATATCTTGCCGTTCTGGTATTCTCCTTCGAAAGTGTTACCGTTGCTGAATGTGTACTTGCCGCTTGAACGTTGCTCGTTACCATCGAAGTAGCCACAGAAAGTCCACCCCTCATTACTGTGATATGTGCCATGATACATTTTGCCGCCGTTATGGAATGATCCTTCAAACCAATTGCCATTTGCCCAATAGAACTTGCCGCTTTCCCTGTCGCCATTGGTATCGACATAGCCCTCATAGCGGTTGCCGTTGCTGTAGCTCTCCGACTTCCATCGCCGGCTTGGTGTGACCGATTTGGTGGATGTGGACTTGCGACTCGACTTCTTGGTGGCAGTGTTCACTTTGGTTTTGGTCTTAGCCTTGGCAGTTGCTTTTTTTGTTGTGGTCTGGGCAGACGGTCTCTGCGATATCACGTGTTTCTGCGCCGATGCGTCGACGGTCAGCATGGCCATGAGTGCGAGCGCAAGTAGGCGGATGGAGATTATATCTGTGTTCATTTTATCAGTTTTGCTTTGCAGAAAGGGCATGCGTCGTACATGACCAGCTCGTTGTAGTTCATGGAGTAGTGGTGGCCGCAGTTGGGGCAACGGTATTTGTCCTTGAATCGGTCCTGCAACTCCTTCTTCCGCTTGGGCATATTGGAGGAGTTTCGATAAGCCTTCACAGTGAAAGCGAGCGAGACGAGAATGGCGGTGATGTACATCACCATATAGACGGGGCCGTGGCCCAGCGTGAACGACAGCAGAATGGCCGCCATAGTGATGAGGCCAGTGGCGCCACGCAGGGAGTTGAACTTGCGCTCGGCTATCTCAAGCTGCATCGTGTCATGCTCATATTGTGCGTATAGCTGTCTGAGCGGCCTTATGTCGGCGGTCTTTGGTGTCAGCTTGTCCACAAGAGCCACAAGTGTCTTCATGTCCACCTGGTAGCGGTCAGGGCCGAGCTGCACTGTGTCGGAGGGCTTTATGGTTTTCTGCTCCACCGCCACACCGTTGACGTAGGTTGTGTTCTCTGGTTTCAGATTGCGCAACTTCATCGTGCCGGCAGCATCGATGGTCAACGAGCAGTGCTGGCGGCTCACCGTCTGTGGCACGCTGCCCGCTTGCCCCATTCGCACCTGCTGCTGTCCCGTGGTTATGTTGAGTTGGGATGTCTTGGCATCCCTGCCTATGGTGAAAATCATTCGTTAAGTTTATAGTTTTTGAAGTTTATAGTTTGAAGTTTTAAGTTTTAAGTTTATAGTTTGAAGTTTATAGTTTGAAGTTCGAAGTTTGAAGTTTGAAGCCTCAAGTTCGAAGTATGCATCACAACTTAAAACTTAAAACTTAAAACTTTTAACTTAAAACTTTCAACTTTCAACTTTCAACTCTTTACTGGCAACAGCATCTGTTTCATTTTGCGCAGAGCCTCTTTCGAGACAGGAATGCTGAAAGCGAAACGGTGGAAGTCGGACAGCACGAGCCGCTGGCTGTGTACGCTGATTTTAAAGATATAGTTGTGGTTGATGATGAACCGTTTACCTAATCGGATGAACATGGTGGCTGTATCGCCCAGTTGCTGAGCCAAGGCACGCTCCATGTCGCTAAGGCTCATGCCGATGGTTGTGGTCAGTTTGTTGGCAGCCACCACCTTGGTGTAGTTGCCGTCGGCCTCGAAGTAGACTATGTCGGCTATGCTCAGCCTGACGAGTTCGTCGCGCGAGTTGAAATATACGTATTCCATAGTTGTCGGCTTAAAGTTTAGACGTACTTGACTGCAAATTTATAAAGAAAAAATGACATTATCCCACTTTCTCGTAGAGTTTTTTGATGAAACAATACATTTTGTAGGCAGATTTATTCATGGAACAACGCTAACCGACATTATTCATAGACATTATCCACTTGTAGTGGCCGCCCTTGTGGCGGCCATAAAACAATGTCATTACCGCTTAAAATAGGTCGAACATTAATAATGGCCGCCACAAGGGACGGCCACTACAAGTGGATGTCTATGAAAATAGACGCTAATAAAGCCAACAATTGTACCCAAAAAGGGATGCGCCAGTCGTCCTGGTGCATCCCTCTCGCTGTTGTGCAAAAACTTTATTATGCTATATCAATTCTCTTCTGAACATTCACTTCCTCGCGATTCTTCTTCGGCAGAGTAACCTTCAGCACGCCATCCTCAACCTTTGCGCCAATCTTCTCAGCGTCAACGTCATCAGGAAGAGTAAGAGCCTGCTCATAGTCGGCATAGCTGAACTCGCGGCGCAGATAGTGCTCCTTGCTCTGGCCCTCCTTCTTCTCGGCCTTGTGCTCCAATTTGATGTGCAGGTTGCCGTCTTTGTCGAGGCTGACGGAGAAGTTCTCCTTGGTGCTGCCCGGAGCGGCCACCTCAATGGTGTACTCCTTTGAACTCTCCTTCACGTTGATGGCAGGAGCCGTTGTCCTAACTGTCTGAGGCAGATAATTGTAGTTGAACAAATCATCAAAATCGTTGTCAAACCAACTGTTTAATACTGGGTATAACATATCAAAATCTCCTTTTATTTTAATTTTCTTGTTGATGTTATTCCCTCGGGCTTCCTTTCGGTTGCCTTCGGGTTTCACCCTGTTGGTTTGCAACTTCCGTGCCTACGGCTTTTTGCTGACAATTTGGCTCAAAGGAAAGACAAAGTGTCAGACCGAGAGAATCGTCTGCATATAGTTATCAGTGAGCCACCTCAATTATTTTGCAATCGAGAGCTGTTTCTATACGGGAAATCGTTTGGGTCGTAAAGTTATGACGACCCGTCAGCCATTTTGATATTTCTGACTCGCTCTTGTGTAGTATATGAGCAAAATCTTTTTGAGTAAGTCCCTTGGCTTTCAATACATCATCAAGCCGCTCTGCAATACCGAAAGAGAGGTCAAAGGCAGCTTTCTGTTCTTGGGGAACATCAGCAAGGCATTGTCTAAATAATGAGTTCTTAATCATAACTCTTATATTTCAAAAGTTGCACTTTCTATATTGGTAATCACATTCTTCTCAATTGTCACTTTTCCAGATTTTTGAGCATTCATCAAGACTTTGTCAAAAGTTTGCAAATCCATGACATAACCACTGAGTAACTTGTCCTCTTCGTAAGTTCTGGTAAGTTTTATTCCTCCATTTCCTAAAATAAGGATTTGGTCAGATATACGAAGGCAATACAAACGGAGTTTGCGAGAATCAATTGATAAGGCACTTACATGATCTTTCATTCTCCCTTCCACCCTGAAGAAGCGTTCAAGAGCACCCTTGTCAATTATCTTTGCAAGCGCAAGTAATATGGCATTGAAATCTTTGTTGTAGACGGCATTATCCTTAAATGACAAAAGAAAATTCTCAAATTCACTCTCGGAGTTGCCATCAAAACAAATGGAAAACATTCCTACATTGTCGTTTTGCTCAATTGTCTTTAAAGTAACTTTCCTCATATCCAATCTATTATTTATGTGCAAAGGTAAGTATTTTCTTTTAAAAACAATTCGCTTTTAAGTGAATTTTTGCTTAGAATTTCCCGACTTTGTATTACAAGGATCCTTTCACCATCTTGAACGCCTTGCGGCTCGCGATAAAGTAGGCGGGCATGACCAGTGCGCCAGTTATTGCCCACGAGATGGGATAGACTATCATCAGATTGGCGTAGCCCGGCAGCAGGGGACAGACGAAGAATATCCACCCGAGGCGCAACAGGCATGTGCCGAAGATGGTGAGCAGGGCTGGCAGAAGCGAATGACCCAAGCCGCGCATGGCCGAGGCGGGTATCTCGTAGAACGCCGCTATCGACTGAAACACAAGCACGTGCATCGTGCGGAGCTTGGCGTAGTAGGCCACCTGCGGGTCGCTTGTGAACAGGGCGAGTATGCCGTCGATCCCCGACACAAAGAGCAGGTTGGCCACCAAGCACCCCACCGCGCCAAACAAGAAGCACAGGCGGAATATGCGCTTGCAACGCTCCACCTCGCCGGCGCCATAGTTCTGGCCTATGAAAGTAACCTCGGTGCCGCAGAAAGCGTAGAGCACGAAGTAGCAGTAAGCGTCGAACAACTGCGAGATCGACGAGCCGGCGATGGCCGCCGAGCCGTAGGTGTTGATGGCCGACTGCACAAAGATGTTGCTGAAGGAGAACACCATGCCCTGCACGCCAGCCGGAATGCCTATCTGCAGGATGCGCTTCATCTCGGTCGGATAGATCTTTATCTTGTGGAAGTCGAGCCGGAAAGGCCCGTCCTCATGCCTGAGCAGCCACACTATGCCAGCCGCGCTGAAAGCGTTGGCTATGCCCGTGGCTGTGGCCACGCCAGCCACGCTCCAGTGGAAACCGATGACGAACAGCAAGTTGAGCCCGGTGTTGATGGCACCGGCCACGAGCAGCAAGTAGAGCGGACGGCGGGTGTCGCCCTTGCTTCGCAATATGGCCGCCCCGAAGTTGTAGATCATCAGGAAGGGGATGCAGAAGAAGTAGATGCGCAGGAAGAGCGTGGCGTCGGGCAGCACGTTTTCTGGCGTGCCCATCAGCCGCAACGTTGGACTGGCTATGAGGGGGCCAAACACGAAGAGCACGCCGCCACTGATCAGGGCCAGCACCGCCGTCGTGCTCACCGCATGGCGGATGCCGCGCTCGTCGTTCTGACCAATGTGGTTGGAGATGAGCACGTTGGAACCGATGGAGACACCGACGAACAGGTTGATGAGCAGGTTTATGAGAAACGTGTTGGCACCCACGGCGGCAAGTGCCTCGCTGCTGGCGAAACGGCCCACCACGGCCAAGTCGATCGACACGAACAGCTGCTCGAGCATGCTGCTCAGTGCGAACGGTATGGCAAACTTGACGAGCTTCATGGCCAAAGGCCCATGCAGCATGTCGATTTCAGTACTCTTGACCATCAGTATTCTCTCTTTTTTCGGGTGCAAAGTTACAAAAAAGTGATTGAACTGAGCCATATACACGGATGGAGTTGTTATCGAGAATGGCGCAATAATTGATGTGGATTCAGAAAGACACCCCTGCGAAGCCCCATTGGCAGCGACCCAGCCATCCGAATGTGCCACTTTCATTGGTTTGCCACAATTGAAAACAACGTGATTATCAATTGATGCGAACGTGATTATCAATTGATGTGAACGTGATTATCAATTGATGCAAGATGATAAATCGATGTGTTTCCACGCTTGGGGTTGTTGGTTACGCACCATTTCCACAACACTATGGCCACATTGCAGACGGGCTTTGGGTTGCACAAATGCCGCCGTTTGTGCACAAAGGGTTGGTTTTTGTGCACGATATTTGCCCGTTGAATGAAAAATGTGTAACTTTGCCACGAATTTTCTGTAACATCACATTTTATTAATATATGAAGTTAAGAATCATAGTGCTTGCCAAGCAAGTACCAGACACAAGAAACGTGGGCAAGGACGCCATGACAGCCGAAGGCACCGTCAACCGCGCCGCCCTGCCCGCTATCTTCAATCCTGAAGACCTTAACGCTCTGGAGCAGGCCTTGCGCCTGAAGGAGCAGAACCCAGGCTCCACGGTGGGCGTGCTCACCATGGGGCCTCCTCGCGCTGGCGAGATCATACGCCAGGGCCTCTATCGCGGCGCCGACACAGGCTGGCTGCTCACCGACCGCAAGTTTGCCGGGGCCGACACGCTGGCCACGAGCTATGCCCTGGCCACCGCCATACGCCACATCGGCGACGTTGACATCATCATCGGCGGCCGCCAAGCCATCGACGGCGACACGGCGCAGGTGGGCCCGCAGGTTGCCCAGAAGCTCGGCCTCAACCAGGTTACCTACGCCGAGGAAGTGCTGAAGATAGAGGACGGCAAGGCCACCATACGCCGCCACATCGACGGTGGCGTTGAGACGGTTGTGGCTCCGCTGCCCGTGCTCATCACCGTGAACAACACCGCCGCCCCCGCACGCCCGCAGAACGCAAGGCTTGTGATGAAATACAAGTATGCCACCTGCCCGATGGAGCGCAAGGGCAACGAGCCGTGGAGCAAGCTCTACGACGAGCGCCCCTATCTGACGCTGAACCAGTGGAGCGTGGCCGACATCGATGGCGACGAGCAGCAGTGCGGACTGAGCGGCTCGCCCACCAAGGTGAAGACCGTGAAGAACATAGTGTTTCAGGCCAAGGAGTCGAAGACGCTCACAGCGAGCGACGCCGACGTGGAGAGCCTGGTAAAGGAATTGTTGGACGAGAAGATAATTGGTTGACACAATGAACAACGTATTTGTATATTGCGAGATAGAAGGTACCCAAGTACAGGAGGTATCGCAAGAACTGCTCACCAAGGGCCGCAAGCTGGCCAACCAGCTGGGCGTCGACCTGGAGGCCGTTGTGGCCGGAACTGGCATCAAGGGCAAGGTGGAGCAGCAGATTCTGCCCTACGGGGTCGACAAGCTCTACGTTTTCGACGCCGAGGGACTCTTTCCCTACACGTCGGCGCCCCACACCGACATACTCGTCAACCTGTTCCGGGAGGAGAAGCCGCAGA
The DNA here is from genome assembly GCA_964602785.1 of uncultured Prevotella sp. Taxonomy (GTDB): domain Bacteria; phylum Bacteroidota; class Bacteroidia; order Bacteroidales; family Bacteroidaceae; genus Prevotella. The sequence continues at coordinate 32,598 of CAZRSL010000003.1, read as the reverse complement.
TAGCTCTGATGGGCGCCACGGTGATAGGCCGCGACCTCGGCCCGCGCGTGTCGTCGTCGCTCACCTCCGGCCTCACAGCCGACTGCACCCAGCTTGAGATAGGCGACTACGACGACAAGAAGTCGGGCAAGCACTATGAGAATCTGCTCTATCAGATTCGCCCGGCTTTCGGTGGCAACATCGTGGCCACCATCGTCAACCCCGACCATCGCCCGCAGATGGCCACAGTGCGCTCGGGCGTGATGCAGAAGGCCCTCTACCAAGGCCAAGCCAAGGGCGAGGTGGTCTATCCCGACGTGGCCAAGTATGTGCCGGAGACCGACTACGTGGTGAAGGTGATCGACCGCCACGTTGAGGCTGCCAAGAACAACCTGAAGGGCGCCTCCATCATCGTGGCCGGCGGCTATGGCATGGGGTCGAAAGAAGGTTTCGACATGCTCTACCAGCTGGCAAAGGAGCTGCACGCCGAGGTGGGCGCGTCGCGCGCCGCCGTCGACGCCGGCTGGGTCGACCACGACCGGCAGATAGGCCAGACGGGCGTAACGGTGCATCCGAAGGTTTACATCGCCTGCGGCATCAGCGGCCAAATCCAGCACATAGCCGGAATGCAGGACGCTGGCATCATCATCTCCATCAACAGCGACCCCGACGCGCCTATCAACAAGATAGCCGACTACGTGATCAACGGCACAGTGGAAGAGGTGGTGCCAAAACTCATCAAGTATTACAAGCAGAATAGCAAATAAGAATTATGAATGAAGAATGAAGGATGAAGAATTGGTCGCTTACGCGATTATTAATTGATAATGAGAAATGAAGTAATATCATCAAGCATTATTCATTAATCTTTATCCATTAAAAAAATCAACATTCAACACTCAACATTCAACATTAAAGACAGCCATGGCAAATTACTATACAGACCATCCGGAGATTGAGTTCCACCTCAATCACCCGTTGATGAAGCGTATTGTCGACCTGAAAGAGCGCAACTACGCTGACAAGGACAAATATGAGGATGCACCAGTCAACTACGACGACGCCATCGAGAACTACAAACGTCTGCTCGAAATAACGGGTGACGTGGCAGCCAACGTCATAGAGCCCAACTCTGAGGACGTCGACCTGGAAGGGCCGCACCTCGTGGACGGGCGCATGAAGTACGCATCAAAGACCTACGAGAACCTCGACGCCACGCGCAAGGCGGGCCTCTGGGGTGTGTCGATGCCCCGCCGCTATGGTGGACTCAACGTGCCCAACGTGGTGTTCTCCATGCTCAGCGAGGTGATCTCGGCAGCCGACGCCGGTTTCCAGAACGTGTGGAGCCTGCAGAGCTGCATCGACACTCTCTATGAGTTTGGCAGCGACGAGCAGAGGGAGAAGTACATACCACGCGTGTCGGCCGGCGAGACCATGAGCATGGACCTGACCGAGCCCGACGCCGGCAGCGACCTGCAGCGCGTGATGCTGAAAGCCACCCAAGACGCCGACGGCACGTGGAGACTGAACGGCGTGAAACGCTTCATCACCAATGGCGACAGCGACATCCACCTGGTGCTGGCACGCTCGGAGGAGGGCACCCACGACGGCCGCGGCCTCTCCATGTTCATCTACGACAAGAAGAGCGGCGGCGTTACCGTGCGCCACATCGAGAACAAGCTCGGCATCCACGGCTCGCCCACATGCGAGCTGGTGTTCAAGAACGCCAAGGCCGAACTCTGCGGCAGCACCCGTCTGGGTCTGATCAAGTATGTGATGGCGCTGATGAATGGCGCCCGACTGGGCATAGCGGCCCAGAGCGTCGGCGTGGAGCAGGAAGCCTACAACGAGGCACTGGCCTACGCCAAGGAGCGTCAGCAGTTTGGCAAGAAGATCATCACATTCCCAGCCGTCTACGACATGCTGAGCCGCATGAAGGCCAAGCTCGACGCGGGACGCTCGCTGCTCTACCAGACGGCACGCTACGTCGACATCTACAAGAGCTTGGAGGATATAGGCCGCGACAGCAAGCTCTCGCCCGAGGAGCGGCAGGAGATGAAGAAGTACAGCCGGCTGGCCGACGCGTTCACACCAGTGGCCAAGGGCATGAACTCGGAGTATGCCAACCAAAGCGCCTACGACGCCATCTCGGTGCACGGCGGCTCGGGCTTCATCATGGAGTACAAGAGCCAGCGTCTATACCGCGACGCCCGCATCTTCTCAATCTATGAGGGCACGACGCAGCTGCAGGTGGTGGCCGCCATACGCTACATCACCAACGGCACCTACCAGAACATCATCAACGACATGCTCCAGACCGAGGTGAGCGACCAGATGAAGCCACTGCGCGAGCGCATCAAGAAGATGGTGGCACTCTACGGCGAGGCCATCGACAAGGTGAAGGCCGACGCCAACCAGGACGAGCACGACTTCTTGGGCCGCCGACTCTACGACATGACGGGCGACATACTGATGTCGCTGCTCATCACCGAGGACGCGTCGAAGGCTCCCGAGCTGTTCGAGAAGAGCGCCAACGTGTTTGTGCGCATGGCCGAGGAGGAAGTGGTTGGCCACGCCGCCTACGTCAAGGCATTCAACGCCGACGACCTGAAGAACTTTGTGGCTGTTGAGGCTGAGGCTGAATAACGGCAGAGTGTAATAAAAAAGCATAATATAAGGCGTTCCTGACAGTGTGTCAGAAACGCCTTTTTTGTTTAACCCAGAGCGGTCATTAGGAAGAGTCCTTCAAAAAAATGATGTCGGAGACATCGCCGCTCGATAACCGAGGGTGTATCAAAAAGCCTTAAACAGGCAATTAAAAGGGTTCGTCTTGATTTCTCCCTTTGCAGGGGCCGTGTAGGTAGGGTTAGGGTCGGCCCTAATTAATGTTCGACCTATTTAAAAGCGGTAATGACATTTTTAGGGCCGGCACAAGGCACGGCCCCTGCAGTGGATTACTGTTCATAGTATAGTCTATGACGGAAGGAGTAATTGTGATTGCACATTATTTGAATTTTGATAAACCCTCTAAGTGGCCTAACTATTCTCCGACCCTATCGGGGTCGCCGCACTTGCACAGCTTTGCAACTTCCTGACACAGAGAGGGCGACCCCGATAGGGTCGATTGTTTGGAGAGCATAAGATTCCGAGGGTGCAAGCACCCTCGGTTACAGAGCGGTGATGCCTCTGGCATCATCCGTCCCTATTGACTGGTTTATGTTTAATATTGGTAAAACATCATTTTACATTAGGCTTATTCGGAGGAAAATAGTATATTTGCAAAATAATAGATAAAGCATGAGCGACACCATCATAACCCCAGCCTCACGCGGCGACGCCCCACTGATAGCCCCAATGATCATGGAGGCCATGAACCTGGACTGCTGCCAGTGGTTTGCAGGGCCAAACCACACTCTCGACGACTTCCGGCAACTGATGACACGCCTTGTGGCCATGGACTGTTCGCAATACTCCTACCGCAACACGCTGGCTGCCCACGTTGGCGGAGAGCTTGCGGGCATACTCGTAGGCTACGACGGCGGACAGCTGCACCAACTGCGTGAGGCGTTCATCAGTGAGGCTCTACGAAGCTTCGGCATCGACTACAGCGGCATCGAGGATGAGACCAGCGACGGGGAATACTATCTCGACAGCCTCTGCGTGGCATCGCATTACCGTGGGCATGGCATCGCCACCCAGCTGCTAAAGGCCGGCATAGAGCGGGGCCGCCAGATGGGGCTGCCAGCCACAGGCCTTTTGGTCGACGCCGGCAATCCCCGCGCCGAGCAACTCTACCTCCGCGTGGGCTTCGAAGTTGTGGGCACCGACATCTGGGGCAGCCATCCCATGCACCGTATGCAATACATTTACACTCACCACCAATAGAACCAAACCACAACAAAAGCATGAACACACCCAGAAGCATCACCCTACTGCTGCTCGCGGCCACCCTCGTCGGCTGCGGCGGCAACAAGACGACATCACCAAAAGCCGGCGCCGACACCACCGTGAGCGTGGTGGGCTCGTGGACAATGGCCAACCCCGACGACTCGGCTGGCGTGATAGGCGTCAGGCTCAGCGAGGGCGGCAAGGCCGAGAGCATCAACATGCCCACCCTGCCCTACAGCTCGTGGCAGCAAATGGGCGACACCGTGGTGCTGACGGGTCAGAGCATCATCGACAACGAGGCCGAGCCTGTGAGCGACACGTGCATCGTCAGTGGCGACAAAATGAGCATCACCGGCACCGACATCGTCTACACCCGCAAGTAGAATGGAGCAAATAAGAATAGCCATTGAGAAGCTGCTCGAGGCCATTGGCCTCCACGGTAGTGCCGTTCCCGTGGTGCGCTACATCCTGCTCGTCATTGTGGCAGCTCTGCTGTCGTGGCTCAGCTATGTGGTGTGCCGCCGTTTGGTGATGCCAATAGTGCAACGGCTGGTCAAGAAGACCGAGGCCACGTGGGACGACATCGTGTTCAACGACCAGGTGCTGCTCTCGGCTTGCGCCATCGTTCCGGCCATCGTCATCTGGGAGCTGCTCCCCATGGTGTTCTACCAGTTTCCCGTGGTGCAGGAGCTGCTGGCCCGCGCCACCGCCATCTACATCACCGCCACCACCGTCCACACCTTCGGCTGCATCATCAGCTCGTTCAACCGATTGGACGATGTGAAGTCGCGCAGCACCAGCGCCCAGCAATACCTGAAGTCGTTTTGCGGCGTGCTGCGCATCGCTCTCTACTTTGTGGCCACCATCATCATCGTGGCCATCGCTCTGGGCAAGAACCCCACGTCGCTCTTCGCCGGGCTTGGCGCCACAAGCGCAATACTGATGCTCGTGTTCAAGGACACCATCACCGGTCTCGTGGCCGGCATCCGCCTGACGAGCAACGACATGCTGCACAAGGGCGACTGGATAACCGTGCCGGGCACCGAGGTCAACGGCGTGGTGCGAGAGATGACCCTCACCACCGTGAAGGTGCAGAACTTCGACAACACCATTATGACCATATCGCCCACCACACTCGTCAACGGCACGTTCCAAAACTGGATAGGAATGCAGGACGGCGACGGACGGCGGGTGAAGCGGTTGGTCTACTTCGACTTCCGCAGCATCCACTTCACCGACGACAGCCGCAAGGAGACCAACATCGGCAAGTTCCGCGCCGACACAGAGCGGTGGCTCGCCAGTTTGCCGGAAGTAAACGCCGACATGATGGTGATGGTGCGCGAGATGGAGGCCACACAGTGCGGCGTGCCCTTGGAGTTCTACTTCTTCCTGAAGGAGAAGACGTGGAAGACCTACGAGGAGCAGTTGGCCGCGATAATGGAGCACGTCTACGCCCTCGCCTCCGACTACGGACTGAAAATCTACCAGCAATATCCCGAACAATGACACCGACCACCCACCAACCTACAACAATCTGATGCTGACCACTACCCACCCCACCCGATTACTGTTGCTGCTCACGCTCATTCTCTTCATCACCAGTTGCGAGAACACTAAGAGGGAATACGTGATTGGCGTGTCGCAGTGCAGCGAGGACATCTGGCGCGAGAAGCAAAACAAGGAGCTCACCACAAGCGCCTACGCCGACGGCAACGCCCGGCTGGAGTTTGCCACTGCCCTCGACAACGACCAGAGGCAGATAGAGCAGATAGACAGCTTCGTCAAGCAGGGCGTCGACCTGCTCATTGTTTGTCCCAACCAGTACCAGACCATCGCACCGGCCATCGGGCGGGCATACGACAAGGGCATCCCCGTGATCCTCTTCGAGCGCAAGACGGCCACAAGGAAATACACAGCCTACATCGGAGCCGACAACTACAAGGTGGGCTACACGATGGGCAAATACGTGGCCAAGTGCATCCGGGGCCATGGCAGCGTGGTGGAGATAAAGGGGCTGAAAGGCTCGTCGCCAGCATTGGAGCGGCACAATGGCTTTGCCGACGCGCTGAGCCACTACCCCGGCATCAAGCTGACGGCATCGCGCGAGAGCGAATGGACCGAGGCCAGCGGCCGCAAAGCCATGGAGGAGATACTACAGCAGACCCACGACATCGACTGCGTGTTCGGGCAGAACGACCGCCTCTGCGACGGGGCGCGCCAAGTGCTGCACCAGCACGGCATCGACAAGGGCGTAAAGTTCTTTGGCGTAGACGGACTGCCAGGCCCCGACGGTGGTATCGAGCGTGTGAGGCAGGGGCTGATGGAAGCCACCTACCTATACCCCACCCGCGGCACCGACCTGTTCAAACTGGCTCTGCGCATCTTGGAGCACAAGCCGTTCCCCCGCGAGACCACTCTGCAATCGGCGTTGGTAACCAAGGAGAACGCCGACATACTGCTGCTGCAGGACATTGAGGTGCAGCGGCAGTCGGAAAACATCGACGCGCTACACCAGCAGATGGACAAATTCCTCCAGCGATACAGCAACTACCGCACAGTGGCCATACTCTCGGGCGTGATTCTCGTGCTGCTCATCGTGTTTCTCATCACATTCTATCGCCTCTACCTGAGCAAGAGCCGCCTCAACGACGAGCTTAGCGCGCGTAACGACGAGCTGCAACGGCTGACCGCTGAGGTGGAACAGATGACTCAGGATCAACTGGCGTTCTTCACCAACGTCAGCCACGAGCTGCGCACGCCACTGACGCTCATCTCCGGCCCGCTCGGTCAGCTCCTTGCCGACAACAGCGTGAATGTCGCCGACCGCCAACTGCTGCAGATGATGAAGCGCAACGTGAGTCTGCTGACGAGGTTGGTCAACGAGATTCTCGACTTCCGCAAGGTGCAGAGCGGCAAGATGAGGCTGAAGATGAGCCGCTTCAATCTGAAGGACGAACTCCGTGAATGGTGCCACGACTTCGGCCAAATGGCTCACAGCAAGAACATAACGCTCACTCTCGACACCACCCACACCACCGACGGAGCCATTGAGGCCGACCGTGGCCGCGTGGCCCACGTCTATCAGAATCTGATGAGCAACGCCATGAAGTACACGCCAACAGGCGGCACTGTCAACACTAAGCTCTTAGAGGACGACATCAACTACACCCTCATCGTGGAGGACACCGGCAAGGGCATAGCAGCCGACGAGGTAGGCCACGTGTTTGAGCGGTTCTATCAGGCCAAAGGCTCGGCGGGCGGCACTGGCATAGGCCTTGCGCTGGTCAAGGGACTGGTGGAGCTTCACGGCGGAAGCGTCAGCGTCAGCAGCAAGGTGGGGCGTGGCTCGCGCTTCACCGTGATGCTGCCAAAGCGGCAAGAAGGCTTCGTTGCCAAGTCAGCATCCCAAGACGAGACACCAGCGTTGCCGTCGAACGAATACATCGACACCAGCGTCAACAAGAGCCAGAACGCCGACGATGTGGTTGCGAGCCAGCAGACAGAGGAGAAGCCGGAAGTGCTCGTCATCGACGACAACAGCGACATGAGGGAGTATCTGCGCTCGATACTGAAAGACCGATACCACGTAATCGAGGCCGCCGACGGCCAGCAGGGACTCGAGGTGGCTCGCAAACGCGTGCCCGACATCGTGGTGAGCGACGTGATGATGCCCGTGATGGACGGCATGGAGTTCACCCGGCAGCTGAAAGACGACACCGCCACAAGCCACATTCCAGTGATATTGCTCACCGCCCGCACCCTCGACGAATACCGGATGGAGGGCTACGAGCACGGCGCCGACTCCTACATAGTAAAACCTTTCAGCCCCAACCTGCTTCTGGTCCGCATCGACAACATGCTCAAGGCCAAGGAGCGCATTAGCCGCCACTTCAGCATCGAGGCCGCTGACCGTGAGGTCGAGAAGCCACAGCAGCAACCTCGCACCTGCGACGAGGAATTCCTCTCCAACCTCAGGGATGCAATACAGACCAAGATGGGCGACTCCGAACTCAGCGTCGAGGACATCGGAGCCGAGGTGGGCCTCAGCCGTGTACAGCTCTACCGCAAGGTGAAGGCACTGACAGGCCACACGCCCGTGGAGCTGCTGCGCTCCGCTCGTCTCCACAAAGGCCGCGAGCTGCTGCTGACCACCACAAAGAGCATATCGGAAGTGGCCTACGCCGTCGGCTTCACGTCGCCATCCTACTTCACCAAATGCTTCAAGGAGGAGTTTGGAGTGCTGCCCGGCGAGGTGAAATGAAAGTTTACGTACATTATTATAAACCTGCCAACACCAGCAAAGTTACTCTTTTGCATATTCCGACACGTGCCATAATATTTTCCGACACGTGCAGTAATGTTTTCTGACACGTGTCGCATTTTGTCAAGTGGGCTTTGTGACGATGCAAAATATCGTTCATCGGCACAGAAAAATGTTTCATGCAACATTTTTTTGAGCCTTTGAACGATTATTTATGGCCTGTGACGGATAGATAGGATAACTTTGCGGTCGGAAAACAAAAACTCTAAAACCAAACCAAACAATGGGAAAAACCAACCGACTCGCACTGATTCCAGTGATGCTTTGCTTCTTCGCGATGGGCTTTGTCGACCTCGTGGGCATCGCGTCAAACTTTGTTAAGGCCGACCTCGGACTGGCCGACTCCGTGGCCAACATCCTGCCGTCGCTCGTTTTCTTCTGGTTCCTCATCTTCTCCGTGCCCACAGGCGTGCTGATGAATAAGATAGGACGAAAGAAGACGGTGATTCTCTCGCTCGTGGTAACCATAATCTCGCTGCTGCTGCCCATGTTCACCGAGAACTTCGCCGTGATGCTCATCTCGTTCTCGCTGCTCGGCATAGGCAACACGCTGATGCAGACCTCGCTCAACCCCTTAGTGACTGTGGTGATCAAGGGCAACCTGGCCTCTACGCTCACCTTGGGACAGTTTGTCAAGTCGATAGCCTCGTTCATGGCGCCCTATATAGCCATGTGGGGAGCCACCGCCTCCATCCCGTCGTTCGGTCTGGGCTGGCGCGTGCTTTTCCCCATCTACATGGTCATCGGCATCGTGGCCATGCTGCTGCTCGGCTCCACGCCCATTGAGGAGGAGCACGACGAGGAGACGCGAGCCGAGCAACACTCTGTGGCCCGCCAGTTTGCCGACGCATTCCGAATGCTCGGCACGCCGATAGTGCTGCTCAGCTTCCTCGGCATCATGTGCCACGTGGGCATCGACGTGGGCACCAACACCACCGCCCCCAAATTGCTGCAGGAACGCCTCGGCATGACACTCAACGCCGCCGCCACCGCCACGAGCTTCTACTTCATCTGCCGACTGGTGGGGTGCCTGACGGGCAGTTTCTTCCTGCGCGTGATGAAGACCCGCACGTTCTTCGTCATCAGCATCACTATGATGGCGCTGAGCATGGTGTGCATGATCTTTGGCCGCACAGAGCTGGTGCTCTACCTTGGCATAGGCCTCGTGGGCTATGGCAACTCCAACGTGTTCAGCATGGTGCTGTCGCAGGCCATGCTGTCGATACCAGAGAAGAAGAACGCCATCAGCGGCCTGATGATCATGGGCTTGTGCGGCGGCATGGTGTTTCCGCTGCTCATGGGTTTCGCCAGCGACGCCGTGGGTCAAGTGGGCGCGGTGATGGTCATGGCCGTGGGCGTGGTCTACCTCTTCACATATATAAAACGAGTCAGATTCTGACGCCCTCCAAATCTTCAAGCCAACAAAACAGAAACAACTTAAAACATTCAATATTCATCTATCATGGGAAACAAGATAATAGGACTGGGCGAAGTGCTCTACGACGTGCTGCCCTCAGGCTCAAAACTCGGCGGAGCACCCGCCAACTTCGCCTACCACGCAAGCCAGTTCGGCTTCGACGCTTACGCCATCAGCGCGGTGGGCAACGACATGCTGGGCGACCAAGCCCTCAAGACATTCGACCAGAACGGACTGAAATACATAGTGCCGCGTGTGCCCTACCCGACGGGCACTGTCAACGTGGCCCTCGACGAGCAGGGCGTGCCCACATACACGTTCACCCCCAATGTGGCCTGGGACCACCTGCAACTGACACCAGAGATTGAGGCCGCCGCCAAAGACTGCCGCGCCGTCTGCTTCGGCACACTGGCACAGCGCAGCGACGAGTCGCGCCAGATGATCAACAAGTTTCTCGACGCCACGCCCGACGATTGCCTAAAGATATTCGACATCAACCTGCGCGGCAACTTCTACTCGAAAGAGATAATACAGGAGAGCGCGAGCCGCGCCGACATACTGAAAATCAACGACGAGGAGCTGGTGGTGATAGGCCGCATGTTCGACTATCCCGGCCTCGACATGGAGAACAAGTGCTGGCTCATACTGGGCAAGTACAACCTGAAGATGATTGTGCTCACCTGCGGCACCAACGGCAGCTACGTGTTTGCCCCGAAGCAGAAGAGCTTTGTGGCCACGCCGAAAGTGGAGGTGGCCGACACGGTGGGCGCGGGCGACTCGTTCACTGGCAGCTTCACCGCCGCCATACTGGCTGGAATGCCAATAAAGAAAGCCCACAAGCTGGCTGTCGACGTGAGCGCCTACGTCTGCACGCAGAAAGGCGCCATGCCCAAGCTGCCAAAGGAGCTGACAGAAAGGATAAAACAAGAATAGGGCGGCAGCCACTACACCGAATCGAACGTAGGGGGTATGATTCATCATGCACCTACTCTACACTTCCATCATCCGCTTGTAGTGGCCGTTCCTTGTGGCGGCCATAAGACAATGTCATCTCCAGTTTTTATAGAGAAAGCGGATGTACCTCTTGCAGGGTGCGGCCCTTGTGGCTGTCCGCAAGCGGCAGAGCATTTGTTTCACAGGAAAGTTTCGTGTTGGTGGATGCGGACGGCCACAAGGGCCGCACCCTGCAAGAGGATGTTTATACATTTGCAAAAGTCGAGTTATAAAATAGGTCGAACATCAATAATGGCCGCCACAAGGGACGGCCACAAGTGGAAGATTATCTCACCCTTATTTATGCAAAAATCCCAATGATATAATGTATGTTTAGCAAACAATATATATGTTCGAAATTATCGATTTCACGGCCTGCACATAGCATTGCACACGCGGTCCTGGAACCGGCGGGCGGGGCCGCTGAGCCTCACGCCCTGATTGATGATGCAGAAAGCGAGGGTGTGGCCGTTGGCAGCCTTGGCATAGCCCGCGAGCGAGCGCACGCCAGCCACCGTGCCCGTCTTGGCGTGGACGTTGCCCTCGGCGAAAGTGCCACGCATCCGGCTCTTCAGTGTGCCGTCGACCCCGGCTATGGGCAGCGCGGGGTAGAGGTGCTCGTAGATGCCGTCGCTGCGCCATGCGTAGCGCAGCATCTTCACCTCAAGCTCGGGCGTTACATAATTGTATAGCGAGAGTCCGGAGCCGTCAGCCACGGTGTACATGCTCGGCTTCAGACCCGTGAGGCTTATCACGCGGTCTATCACTTGGCGGGCTTGCCGGGCCGAGGCCCAGCTCTGGCCAGTGTGGTGGGCTATCTGGTAGAACATCGACTCGGCATAGAGGTTGTCGCTCTCCTTCATCATGCGCCCCAGTATCTGGTCGATGGTGTGGGTGCGGGTGCATATCTCGTAGGTGGAGCCCGACGGTGCCACGCGGCTCACGGTGTCGCCCTCCACTACAATCCCTTCAGCGGCCAATGCCTTGAGAAACCGAGGCATAAACACGTCGCGCTTGCTGACGAGCAGCGGCGTCAGCGTCCAGTTGTCGTCGTCCCAGCACCAACCACGCCCATACCGCGTCTTGTCCTTAAACGACAGGTCGGCGCAGACGTTGCCACGGATTGTGTCCACCCCCATGTCCTTCAGGCTCTGCACAAAGGCCTTCATGTCGTCGTTGTTGAACCGCGGGTCCATGCCGCCCACGCAGTAGAGGTTGCCGGTCAGGGTGTTGTTGTCCACAGCCCCGTCATACCTCAGCTGAGTGCGAAACTGATAGCTCCCGCCAAGGCAGTCGAGGGCTGTTATGGCCGTTATCACCTTCATCGTCGACGCCGGCCTCATGCGCTGCCGCTCGTTGTGGCGGAAGAGGACAGAGTCGGCGTCGAGGTCGTACACCATCAGCCCCACCTGGCTCAGCTCGAACAGGTCGTTCTGCAGCAACTGCCCCAACTCGGCCTGTAGCGACTGAGGCCACGGCAAGCGCAACTGCACGCTGTCCTGCGCCAAGCTGTCGCTCTCAGCCAGTTCCAGCGTGTCGACAGCCTGTTCGTCGTCCTGTTCTTCGTCGTATATGCCCTGCGCCCTTGCAGCCACGGCGCCAAGCCACAGCAGCAAGGCCAACAAGAGGGCTCCTGTATGTCTCATTTCTCTTTTCTTTTGTCTATCATCCTCACCATGCGGTCCTCGTCGATTGGTTGCACGTGGGTCAGGCTGCCCGTCGGCCCATGCTCAATGAGCAGGTAGTGTACCAGGCCGCCAATCAGCCTCACCTTGGTCGTCTTCTTTATCTCGCCGAGGTTGATGTCCTCCTTGCCAGCCAGCCGACCCCGTCTGATGCGCAGCCACCCGTCGTCGGTGATGGCGTAAGTGGTGTGGATTGCCCTGTCGATGCCCACAACCGCAAAGACGACGGCCGCCACACCCAATACAACCGCCATAGGCGTGGGCTTCCAGAAGAAGGAGATGGCACAGGCGGCGCAGACAATGATGAAGCTCACCTCGCCCACCGACACCCGATGATGGAATGTTGTAATCATAACAGGTGCAAAATTACAAAAAAATAGCCCCACAAGCACGCTATGTGCCAATAAATTGCTATTTTTGCAGCGTTTTAATAAAAACCATAATGGTCTGCAAATACGATTTCCTGATAATCGGAGCCGGCGTGGCCGGAATGAGCTACGCCCTGAAGATAGCGAGGGCGCACAAGGGCAAAATCTGCATGATATGCAAAACCAGCCTCGACGAGGCCAACACTTCGTTTGCCCAAGGTGGGGTGGCGTCGGTCACCAACCTTGAGGTCGACAACTTCGACAAGCACATACACGACACCATGGTGGCGGGCGACTACATCAGCGACCCCGCTGCAGTGGAGCAGGTGGTGCGCAACGCCCCAGCACAAATCAAGGAGCTTGTCAGCTGGGGCACCCACTTCGACAAGATGCAGGACGGACGCTACGACCTCCACCGCGAGGGTGGCCACTCGGAGTTCCGCATACTCCACCATGCCGACGACACGGGCGCCGAGATACAGCGCGCACTGATGGCCGCCGTCAGGGCCAACCCTCGGATAGAAATCAAGGAGAACCACTTTGCCGTGGAAATCATCACCCAGCACCACCTCGGCATGGAGGTTACGCGCCGCACGCCCGACATAGAGTGCTACGGTGCCTACGTGCTCAACCCCGACACGGGCAAGGTGGACACCTATCTGAGCCGCGTTACGCTCATGTGCACTGGAGGCTGCGGAGCAGTCTACCAGACCACCACCAACCCCGTGATAGCCACTGGCGACGGCGAGGCCATGGTCTACCGCGCCAAGGGCACCGTCAAGGACATGGAGTTCGTGCAATTCCACCCCACAGCACTCTACCACCCCGGCGAGACCCACCCCGCATTCCTCATCACCGAGGCCATGCGCGGCTACGGCGGCATTCTCAGGCTGCCCACGGGCGAGAGCTTCATGGAGAACTACGACCCCCGCCTTTCATTGGCGCCACGCGACATCGTGGCCCGGGCCATCGACAAGGAGATGAAGAAGCACGGACTGGACCACGTGTGCCTCGACGTTACCCACAAGGACCCGCAGCTGACGCGACGCCACTTCCCAAACATCTACGCCAAGTGCCTCTCCATCGGCATCGACATAACCAAGGACTACATACCCGTGCGCCCAGCCGCCCACTATATGTGCGGAGGCATCAAGGTAGACCTCAATGGCGAGTCGTCGATCCACCGCCTCTACGCCATCGGCGAATGCTCGTGCACAGGGCTGCACGGCGGCAACCGTCTGGCCTCCAACTCGCTCATAGAGGCCGTGGTCTATGCCGACGCCGCAGCGAAGCACACGCTGCAAGTGGTCGACCAGTACCAGATAAACAACGACGTGCCGGAGTGGAACGACGAGGGCACCATGACCAACGAGGAGAAAGTGCTCATCACGCAGAGTGTAAAGGAAGTGGGTGAGGTGATGTCAAACTATGTGGGCATCGTGCGCAGCGACCTCCGCCTAAAGCGTGCCTGGGACCGCCTCGACCTGCTCTACGAGGAGACTGAGGCTCTGTTCAAGCGAGTGAAGGCCACGCGCGACATCTGCGAGCTGCGCAACATGATCAACGTCGGCTACCTCATCACGCGCCAAGCCATTGAGCGGAAGGAAAGCCGCGGCCTGCACTACACCATCGACTACCCTGTGCACGCTTACGACAAGAAGCAATAGGCAAAACTCTCCAGTCTTTACCAAGCATCTTGTTCACAGACCACCATACTTTTAATGCCAGCCAATTGCAGTGGCCGTGTAGGTAGGGTTAGGGCCGGTCATAATTCATGTTCGACCTCTTAAACCTGTATTATTCATAGTAATCATCCTACGCAGGGGCCGTGTAGGTAGGGTTAGGGCCGGCCCACAAACAATGTCATTACCGCTAAATATAGCGGTCGAACATTAATGAGGGCCGGCCCTACCCCTACCTACACGGCCCCTGCAATCGGATGGTAAAACAATCACAATCTGTGAATAATGTAGGTTAAAAAGCAGTACCGACATTGTTTGAGGGCCAAAAAACATATAAGATTGTCCCTTGAAACACTTGCCACACATTACAAAGAGACAACACATAAGCCTTTATTCCGCAAAGCGGAGCTTGCGGCTCTGGCGGCCTTTTTATTGGCCGCCTCCGCTCGCAACCCTCCGCTTTGCTCCATATCTCTTTTTTTTAAGGAAGAACTAAAGGGCGAGGCGCAAGCCGAGGTCGACGCCGCGGTAGTAGGGCGCGCCGCCGTTACGGGCCGACACGCGGCAGTGCCTGGCGTTGTAGTCCCAGCCGCCGCCACGGTGCACGCGGTTAGAGCCCGATGATGCGCCGCTTGGATTGGTTTGCCCGGATGAAGAATAACCGCCATACCAGTCTTGACACCATTCCAATACGTTACCGCTCATGTCATACAAGCCAAGCTCGTTGGGTAGCTTTGTGCCGACATTGTGGGTGGTGTTGCCACTATTGCCGTCATACCACGCAACGCTGCTTATATTGTTGCTGCCAGCATATTTATAGCCTTTGCTCTTGTCGCCGCCCCGTGCGGCATACTCCCACTCAGCCTCTGTGGGCAGGCGGAAGTGTTTGCCCGTCAACTGGTTCAGCTTGCTGATGAACTCTTGACAGTCACCCCAACTGACGTATTCCACGGGAAGGTTATCCCCTTTAAAATAGGAAGGATTGTTGGCCATGACTGCTTGCCACAATCTTTGTGTTACTTCGGTTTGACCTATACGAAAGCTGCTAATTGCTACACGATGGCGAGGATCTTCATCACTATAAGCATCGTTGCCTTGCTCAGAAGTCGCGCCCATTGTAAAAACTCCACCTTGCACACTTTTCATCACGAAGCTCACACCATTGACAGTAATTGTTAAATCCGAAAGGTATTCAGTAGAATGGTTGCCTGTAGGCTTTTGAGAACGAGTTGTTCTATTAGATTTGCTTGATGGTGTTTTTCTCTTTGGTGTAGCCTTTTGCTTTGCCGTTGGCCGGCGAATGATAGTGCCCTGGGCCAAGACCATATTGGTTGGTATTAGCAACAACACTAATGCAAACAAAAACATGGCCAATCGACGCCTCGTAGTATTATTCATAATCTGCTTTTTGTACTTGATATTACACATTTTCTATTATCTCCCCATTCTTATTATACCATACGCCTTTCTTCGGCTGGCCTTTGCTGTCAAACGCGCCTTCGAAATAAGACTGGTCTTGCTTGATGGTGTATCTGCCATTGGAGAAGTGGTCATTGACGAATGAGCCTTGATAGGTGTCGCCATTGGAGAAGCGGAAGAAAGCATCGTCGTCAACCATCATGCCATTGTCATAGTTGCCTTTGTAGTATCGTCCGTCGTCAAGCCAAGCCTCTCCTTCTCCATTTGGCACTCCGGCCTCGTTGACATAGCCAGTATAGGTGCAACTGCCCCGTTTAACCTTGCATTTCACTTGATTTACAAATGTTGTCGCAACAGAATCCACAACCATTTTGTCTGAGCCAGCCGACCCAGCAGATTGACTCTTATCACCGCCCCAACCTTTGGTTAAAACCACAAAAACAATTATTGCTACTACCAAAACGCCGACGACTATAAGCATCCTCTTCCCAGAGCCACTTTTTTCTGCATTTTTTATTGGAGTTGCAGTGGGTTGAGGATTGTCTTCAGACTCTTCGCCTTCACCGTCTGGTGCGTCATCCGCTCCTTTGTCGTCCCCTGCGCCAAGCAAGAGGGTTTCTCCTTCATCCTCGTCGTCATCACCATGATTCGATGAACCATCATTGGCTATAAGCGCCACACTGTCATCTCCTGCAAGGAAGTTGCGAATGTCATCAACGCTTTGTGGGCGTTTCTTCCTGTTGGTGTTCATCAGCCACAGCACAAGACGCTTTGTTTTGTCGCTGATGGTTGATGGCAATGGCAATGATTGACGCTTGTCCGGTGTTTCATCGTCGTCGATGTCTGATGGCAGAGGAGGCCTCCGGTTAGTAAGCAACGCATAGAGAGTGGCGCCCAGGGCATAGAAGTCCGTCCACGGGCCAAACTTGTCAAGGTTCTGCTCCATCTGCTCTCGTGGGGCGTAACCATTGGTGTAGCTGATGGCGGAGGAAGTCGTGGCACCGCCTTTAGCACTTTGCTGCTTGCTCGCGCCAAAGTCGATGAGTTTCGCAACACCTTGCTTGTCAACCATGATGTTGGCTGGCTTCAAGTCGAGATGCAGGATGCCGCCCTTGTTGTTTGTGTCTTTCGGGTCGTGAAAGTTGTGGGCTGCGTCAAGAGCGTCAAGTATCTGAGGTAGGATGCGAAGCACCTCACCCTCTGGCAATGGCACACCTGTACGCTTCAACCTCTCCGACAGGTTCTCGCCATTGACATAGTCCATCACATAATACGCTGTGCCATTTTCCTCAAACAGCCTGTAGACGTGCACAATATGCTCATTCTTAAGCTTCCGCAGCCGACGCGCTTCTTTCTTGAACTTCTCACGTTGCGACTCAAATGTTGACCTGTTATCCTCAATGCTCACGCTGACTGTAGTATTGTTGCCATCACGCTGCGACACGCCTTTCATGAAGAACTCCTTGATGGCATACTGCTCGTCAAACTCGATGTCGGTAGCTATGTAAGTGTTGCCGAAGCCTCCCGACGAAAGGTAACCGTCAATGCGATAGGTACCATTGAGAATGGTGCCTATACGTAACATGCTGCTTTTGTTTATGTCGTTGTTCATAGGTTGCAATTATTATTGATAGATTGGTACATATACGAAAAAGCGTGGGAGTTTTGTACCCGTTACCCGTCCCCCACATCAGAATGCTCCTCATGAGCATCCATTTCCACCCTCCCCATGGGCTTCCATTAATAATGTATAGCCCGGAAAGGGTTCGTATGCGGTTCACGTTGCAAATATAGTAAGAATATTTGATTTAAATCCACATTGATGCGAAAAAATGAAAACATTTTTCCGACTGGGGGGCATTTAACAGAAAGCCCTGTGTGGTGATGCACTTACTGTCTTACATGTCTGGCGAGGCAAAAACAATGCTTTTGTGGGACGATGACAATGTTATGGTGGGGCGAAAGCGCCACCGCTGATGTGGTAATGCTGTAGAAAAAGATCTTTTGCTACGCAGCAAAAGAATGTTAGCTGCGCAGCAAAAGATGAAGGCGAAAAAAATCTCAGTTCTTGAACGAGTGTACTGGTGCGGGTATTCGTCCTCCACGGTCGACGAACCGCTCGGACGAGAACTGGTTGACGGGCATGATGGGTGCGTAGCCGAGCAGTCCGCCCCACTCCACGCGCTCGCCGACGCCCTTGCCTATCACGGGTATGATGCGCACGGCGGTGGTCTTCTGGTTGACCATGCCGATGGCACTCTCGTCGGCTATTATGCCAGCAATGGTGGTGGCAGGTGTGTCGCCCGGGATGGCAATCATGTCGCGGCCAACCGAGCAGACGCAGGTCATGGCCTCGAGCTTCTCTATCGTCAGCGCACCGGCAGCCACAGCGTCGATCATGCCCTGGTCTTCGCTGACGGGGATGAACGCGCCCGACAGTCCGCCCACGTAGGAGCTGGCCATGATGCCACCCTTCTTCACCTGGTCGTTGAGCAGGGCCAGTGCCGCCGTGGTGCCCGGAGCACCGGGCCGCTCCACGCCGATGCAATGGAGAATGTCGGCCACCGAGTCGCCCACTGCCGGGGTGGGCGCGAGGCTCAGGTCGATTATGCCGAAGGGCACGCCGAGGCGGCGGCTGGCCTCCTGAGCGACAAACTGCCCCACGCGCGTTATCTTGAAAGCAGTGCGCTTGATGGTCTCGCAGAGCGTCTCGAAGTTGGCGTAGCCCCGCTTGTCCATCTCCTCAAGTGCGCACTTCACCACGCCCGGGCCGCTCACGCCAACGTTGATCACGGCGTCGGCCTCGCTGACTCCGTGGAAGGCGCCGGCCATGAAGGGGTTGTCGTCGGGCGCGTTGCAGAACACCACGAGCTTGGCCGGCCCGATGCAGTTCTTGTCGCGGGTGGCCTCGGCGGTCTGCTTCACGATGTCGCCCATCAGTCGCACCGCATCCATGTTGATGCCGGTCTTGGTGGAGCCGACGTTGACGCTGGAGCATACCACCTCGGTCTCTGCCAACGCCTCGGGAATGGAGCGGATGAGCAACTGGTCGGCGCGGGTCATGCCCTTCGACACAATGGCCGAGTAGCCGCCGATGAAGTTGACCCCCACCTGATGGGCGGCACGGTCGAGCGTGCGGGCTATCTCAACATAGTCGGCAGAGGTTTTGCAGCACGCCGCCCCCACCAGCGCAATGGGCGTAACGCTGATGCGCTTGTGGACGATGGGGATGCCAATCTCGCGCGAGATTGACTTTCCCACGTCCACCAAGTCCTTAGCCAGGGTGGTGATGCGGCGGTAGATGTTGTCGCAACAAGTGTGGAGGTCGCTGTCGGCGCAGTCGAGCAAGCTGATGCCCATAGTAATGGTGCGCACGTCGAGGTTCTCCTGCTCGACCATACGGTTGGTCTCGAGCACTTCAGAAGCTGTAATCATAGTGGCAGTGGGGTTTTTAGATGCGGTGCATCTTGTCGAATATCTCCTCGAGCTGTATCTTTATCTGCACTCCTATCTGCTGGCCCACCTCGTCGAGGCGCGAGCTGAGGCCGTCGAAGGTGCCGGGTGTCTGGCTGATGTCGACTATCATCATCATGTTGAAATAGCCCTTGACGATGGTCTGGGTGATTTCGAGAATGTTGATTTGGTTGTCGGCCAGAAACGTGCAGACGCGGGCCATGATGCCCACGGAGTCGCGGCCAACTACGGTTATGATTGCTCTCTTCATTTTTGTGAAAGTATTATTGTTGGGTTATAATGATTGTCAGCAAAATCCCAATCGTAGGGACATGATGCCAGTCTCGGGCAGCAATTGCGCACAACGGGCATGATGAATCATGCCCCTACGAGTGGATGAATATGACATTGCGAAACAGCAGCCCTCAACGTAGGGGCATGATTCATCATGCCCGCAATAGGCAGACATCAAGCGGCAACGGGCATGATTAATCATGCCCCTACGATGGGTTGTTTGAATAATCGGACGTTTGCGGATATACATTTAAGTTAAATGAGCATTATTGGTTTCTAATCAGGATTGTCAGCCAGTGTGCCGCCACTTGCGCCAAGCAGCTGCGTGATGATGCGGGCGGCGCGGTCGGGGGCCACGTCGGTGCCGAGGCGGTCGGCCACGGTCTGGTAGCCCTCCTGTTGCAGCTCGCGCCCGTAGTGGCCGGGCAGCACGTTGTAGAGCTCGTTGGCAATGCCGCGCACGGTGAACTTGTCGGCCAGCATCTCCGGCACCACCTCGCGACCGGCTATCAGGTTGACGAGCGAGATGTAGTCGCAACTGATGATGTGGTTGAAAGCGAAGCGGATGAGCCGTGGCACTGGAGTCTCGTAGCACACCACCTGTGGCACCCCCATCAGGGCCGTCTCCAACGTGGCCGTGCCGCTGGTGACGAGAGCCGCCGCGGAGTGGGCCAGCAGGGCGTAGGTGTCGTCGCTGATGAGCTTGACGCGCGAGCCGGCAGTGAAGCGGGCGTAGTATTTGGGGCTGATGCCAGGTGCTCCGGCCAGCACGAGCTGATAGTCGGCGAAGCGCGAGGCCGCCTCAATCATGGCTGGCAGGTTGTCCTTGATTTCCTGCTTGCGGCTTCCGGCCAGCAGGGCTATTATGCGGTGGTCGCTGAGTTGGTGGCGGGCGGTGAACTCAGGGAAAGTCTCGCTGTAGGTGGTGCGGAAGTTGTAGACCTCCTCTGCCGTCGGGTTGCCCACGTAGTGAACCTTGTAGTGGTGCTTGCGCTCGTAGAAAGGCACCTCGAAGGGCAGGATGCAGAACATCTGCCGCACGTCGCGCTTTATCTGCCTGACCCGCCACTCCTTCCACGCCCAGACCTTCGGCGATATATAATAGTAGGCGGGTATGGAGGTGTGCTTCTTTAGAAACTTGGCTATGTTGAGGTTGAAGCCGGCATAGTCGACCAGAATAACCACATCGGGCTTCCACGCCACAATGTCCTGCTTGCACAGCTTCATGTTGCGCAGTATTGTGGGCAGGTGGAGCAGCACCGGCACAAAACCCATGTAGGCCAGGCTGTGGTAGTCGCGCACCTTGGTGCCACCCACTGCCTCCATCCTCTCGCCTCCGAAGAAACGGAACTGCGCCTCTGGGTCGTACTGGGCCAAGCTCTGCATCAAGCGCGAAGCGTGCAGGTCGCCGCTGGCCTCGCCCACTATGAGGTAGTACTTCATGCCTGGTCGGGATTAGTGGGGTTCACAAGCCGCTCGGTCAGCTCCATGGCACTGCGTGCGGTAACGTCGGCAGTGGTCGGCACCACCGAGACGTAGCCATGCTCCAAGGCCCAGCGGTCGGTGTCGGTGGCCTCAGGCTCGTCGTTGCGGTAGTTGCCCACCATCCAGTAGTAGTCGTAGCCGCGCGGATGATGCTCGAGCACCGTCTCGTTGATCCAGCTGCCCCACCCCATTCGGCACACCCTGACACCGCGGAAGCTGTCCTGGGCGGGGAAGTTGACGTTGAGGCACACGCCCCGTGGCAACCCCTCGCGGAGCACGCTGCCCACTATCCGCCTGACGTAGGGGCGCAGGGGCTCAAGGTTGGCGTCCTCGTCGTAGTTGCAACTGGAGAAGGCGACAGAGGGAATGTACTTCAGGCTGCCCTCGGTGGCCACACCCATGGTGCCGCTGTAGTGGGTGTTGACCGAGGCGTTGTCGCCGTGGTTGATGCCCGAGATGATGATGTCGGGGCGGCGGTCGGTGAGGATGCGGGCCAACGCGAGCTTGACGCAGTCGACCGGTGTGCCGTTGCACGACCACACCTCGGCGTCGGGTATGTTCTTTCGTCGCTTCAGGCGCAGCGGCAACGTGGCCGAGAAGGCGCACGAGAAGCCCGAACGCCCTGATTCCGGGGCGCATACCACCACCCGCGCCATGTCGGAAAGGAAGCCCACGAGGGTACGCAAACCACGGCTGTGGTAGCCGTCGTCGTTGGACACCAATATGAGAGGTTTGTTTTCTGCCATTGTATATATTCGTTGATTTAGGTGCAAAAGTAATAAAAGGTTGGTAAAAAAGCACCGTTATGGTGGAAAATCTCACGGAATTTGTGTAACTTTGCATCCTAAAGTACACTTTAGAAAGAAGAAATAATGGGAAAAATCATAGCTGTGGCCAACCAAAAAGGCGGCGTTGGCAAGACCACCACCACCATAAACTTGGCCGCCTCGC
The DNA here is from genome assembly GCA_964602785.1 of uncultured Prevotella sp. GTDB lineage: Bacteria > Bacteroidota > Bacteroidia > Bacteroidales > Bacteroidaceae > Prevotella. The sequence goes on along the minus strand of CAZRSL010000003.1, from coordinate 10,663 downwards.
TTGCCACACTCGAAAAAACGGTGCTCGTGGTAGACGCTGACCCTCAGGCCAACGCCTCGAGCGGACTGGGTGTCGACATAAAGGAAGTGGACTGCTCGCTCTACGAGTGCCTGATCGACCACGCCGACGTGCATGACGCCATCTACACCACCGACATCGACGGCCTCGACATCATACCGAGCCACATCGACTTGGTGGGGGCGGAGATAGAGATGCTCAACCTGAAACAACGGGAGAAGTTGGTGGGCAAGGTGCTGGAGCCTATACGCGCCGACTACGACTTCATACTCATAGACTGCAGCCCGTCGCTCGGGCTGATCACCATCAATGCGCTGACGGCCGCCGACTCGGTGATAATACCTGTGCAGTGCGAGTATTTCGCATTGGAAGGAATAAGCAAGTTGCTCAACACCATAAAGATAGTGAAGAGCAAGCTCAACCCCAAGCTGGAGATAGAGGGATTCCTGCTCACGATGTACGACAGCCGCCTCCGTCTGGCCAACCAAATCTACGACGAGGTGAAGCGCCACTTCCAGGAGCTGGTGTTCAAGACGGTGATACAGCGCAACGTGAAACTGAGCGAGAGCCCCAGCCACGGGTTGCCTGTGATACTCTACGACGCCGACTCCACTGGCGCCAAGAACCATCTGGCACTGGCCAAAGAGATACTTAGCAACAACAATTAAGCACTTAGACAATGGCAGTACACAAGAAATACCAGACTGGCAACAAGACCAACGCACTGGGCCGCGGCCTCGACGCCCTGATATCGACCGACAGCATAAAGACCGAGGGCAGCTCGACCATCAACGAGATTCCTCTCGACCAGATAAGCCCCAACCCCAACCAGCCCCGTCGCGATTTCGACCCCGAGGCTCTGCAGGAGTTGGCCAACTCCATCCGCGAGATAGGCATCGTGCAGCCCATCACGCTCAGGCAGACCGACGACAACCAGTTCCAAATCATAGCCGGCGAGAGGCGTTGGCGCGCCTCGCAACTGGCCGGGCTGAAGGCGATACCGGCCTACATTCGCACCATAAAGGATGAGAACGTGATGGAGATGGCCCTCGTGGAGAACATACAGCGCGAGGACTTGAACGCCATAGAGATAGCCTTGGCCTACGAGCACCTGCTGCAGAAGAGCGGTATGACGCAGGAGATGGTGAGCAAGCGAGTGGGCAAGAACCGCGCCTCGATAGCCAACTACATCAGACTGCTGAAGCTGCCGGCTCAGGTGCAGATGGCACTGCAAAAGAAAGAAATCGACATGGGCCACGCCCGCGCACTGCTCGCCCTCGACAGCCCTTCGCTGCAGCTCAAAGTTTTCCACGAGATACAGAAAAACGGCTACAGCGTGCGCCGCGTGGAGGAGATGGTGCAGCAGCTGAAAAACGGCGACGACATACAGACCGCGAAGAAGAAAATATCGGCCAAGCAACGGCTGCCGGAGGAGTTCAACATGCTGAAAACCAAGCTATCGGAGTTCTTCAGCACAAAGGTGGGGCTCACCTACTCCGCCAACGGCAAGGGCAAGATAAGCATCCCGTTCAACAACGAGGAGGATTTGGTGAGAATCATGGCCGCTTTCGACAAACTAAACAGTGCCGGGCAGTGAACGTCAAGCTCCATAGACTGTTCGCGCTCACTGCCGTGGCCGCGGGCTTGCTTTGGCCTTGTGGGGGTGCCGCACAGCTGCCGGCTGACAGTTTGGCCTTGGCGACACCCGCTGAGGCCACAACCGACAGCGTGGCAAGCGACTCAGTGCCCGTCGTCGCCAAAGCCAAGGCGCAGAAGCGCGACTGGGCCACGTGGCGGCCTGAGCCGAAACGGGCCATGTGGCTCGCCATAGTGCTGCCAGGAGCGGGCCAGATCTACAACCGCAAGTTCTGGAAGCTGCCCATCTTCTACGGAGGATTCGTCGGCTGCATCTACGCGCTGACGTGGAACAACCAAATGTACCACGACTACTCGCAAGCCTATCTCGACATAATGGACGACGACCCGAACACGCAGAGCTACAACCAGTTTCTGCACTTAGGCCGAAAGATAGACAGCACCAACGAGTCGCGCTACAAGGATCTCTTCCGCCGCCGCAAAGACAAATACCGCCGATGGCGCGACCTGAGCCTGTTCGCCATGATAGGGGTCTACGCCCTGTCGATAGTGGACGCTTACGTCGACGCCTCGCTCTCGCAATTCGACATATCGAGCGACCTGAGCCTGCAAGTGACCCCGGCCGTGATAAATACCAACAACAGTAACAACCCAATACACTCGAGCGCGCTCGGCGTAGGTGTGAACCTGACGTTCTGAGCCGCCAGCACGACAAAGCAAAAATGATGAGAAAGCATATTCTTCTGCTCGCAGCAGCCCTGACAATGACCCCTCTCTGCATGATGGCGCAGGACGACGCCATCACCGTTACCGACGAGGAGGGCCGAAAGGAAGTGATCGACATGCCCGAAGGCATGGCCAACAACCTCGACGACGCACTGGAGCAGTTCTACTCGAAGACCTATCTGCAGCCCGACACCACCTGCAGCATGGAAGACTACAACCCCATCTACGACAAGGAGACGTTCATCAGCCGCCTTCAGAAGCTGCCCACGGTGATGGAGATGTCGTACAACAGCGTGGTGCAGAAGTTCATCGACCTCTACACCACCAAGCAGCGGCGCAAGGTGAGCTTCATGCTGGGAGCGCAAAACTTCTACATGCCCATATTCGAGCAGGCTCTCGACGCCTACGGGCTGCCCTTGGAGCTGAAATATCTGCCCGTGATAGAGTCGGGGCTCAACCCGAAAGCCGTGAGCCGAGTGGGGGCGACGGGTCTCTGGCAGTTCATGCTGGCCACGGGCAAGCAGTACGGGCTGACGGTGAACTCGCTTGTCGACGAGCGGCGCGACCCGATAAAGAGCAGCTATGCCGCGGCAAGATACCTCAAGGACCTCTACAAGATATTCGGCGACTGGAACCTTGTGATAGCGGCCTACAACGCCGGCCCCGACAAAATCAACAAGGCCATACACCGCGCGGGGGGCGAGCGCGACTACTGGAAGATATACCCCTATCTGCCCAAGGAGACGCGCGGCTACGTGCCTGGATTCATCGCCGCCAACTACGTGATGAACTACTACTGCGACCATAATATCTGCCCAATGCTCACCGACCTGCCTTCGCAGTCGGACACGATAATCGTGGACAAGGACATCTATTTCGAGCAAATCTCGGGTGTGATAGGCATCAGCGAGGACCAGCTGCGCGAGTTGAACCCGCAATACCGCAAGAACGTGGTCAACGGCAACAGCCAGCCGTCTATCCTGCGCCTGCCCATCAACTACATCACCGACTTCATCGACCAGCAGGACTCCATACTCAACTACGCCACCACCGAATCGCAAGCCAAACGCGCCGAGGTGGACGTGGAGGAACAGCAGGTGCGCAGCTCGTCGAGCTCGTCGAAGCGCCGGTCCTACCGCTCTTCCTCTTCGTCGCGCAAGGGCAAGGCCACCAAGAGCAGCAAGCGCAAAGGCAAGTCGTCTAAGAGTTCGAAGAAACGGCAGAAGAACGTAACGGTGCGCAGCGGGCAAACGCTGAGCGAGATAGCCAAGCGCAACGGCACCACCGTGAGCAAACTGCGCAAGCTGAACGGCATAAAGGGCAGCAACATACGCGCTGGAAAGAAAATCAGGGTTAAATAGCACTGGCGTTGCCACATATTACTATAAAAGGAGGAAGCACTATGGGAGACCAGAACGAGAAAGACCTGGAGCGGGAAGCAAGGGAGAAGAAGATGGTGGACGACGCGTTCCAGCACCTCATCGACACCTACCTCGCCTCGCGTCACCGCAAGAAGGTGGACATAATAACCAAGGCCTTCAACTTCGCCCGACAAGCCCACAAGGGTGTCAGGCGGCTGTCGGGCGAGCCCTACATCATGCACCCGATAGCCGTGGCGCAGATAGCGTGCGAGGAGATTGGCCTCGGCTCCACGAGCATCAGCGCAGCCCTGCTCCACGACGTGGTGGAAGACACCGACTATACCATCGAGGACATTGAGAACATCTTTGGCCCTAAGATAGCCCAGATAGTGGAGGGACTGACCAAGATCAGCGGTGGCATATTCGGCGAGCAGGCATCGGCCCAAGCTGAGAACTTCAAGAAGCTGCTGCTCACGATGAGCGACGACATACGCGTGATACTCATCAAAATCTGCGACCGTCTGCACAACATGCGCACCCTGGCCTCGCAGCCGCCCAACAAGCAGTACAAGATAGCGGGCGAGACACTCTACATCTACGCCCCACTGGCCAACCGCCTCGGACTGAACAAGATAAAGACCGAGCTGGAGAACCTGAGCTTCAAGTTTGAGCATCCAGAAGCCTACCAAACCATTGTCGACAAACTGAAGTCGACCAGCGAGCAGCGCGAGACGCTGTTCAAGAGCTTCACCGACCCAATACGCGAGACGCTCGACAAGATGGGCTTCAAGTACGAGATAAAAGCCCGCGTCAAGAGCCCCTACTCCATCTGGAGCAAGATGCAGAACAAGCACGTCACGTTTGAGGAAATCTACGACATACTCGCCGTGCGCATCATCTTCACCCCCGCCAAGCGCGAGGAGGAGGTGGACGACTGCTTCAAGATATACGTGGCCATCAACAAGATATACAAGAGCCACCCCGACAGGCTGCGCGACTGGGTGAACCACCCGAAGGCCAACGGCTATCAGGCTTTGCACGTTACGCTCATGTCGAAGCAGGGCCGCTGGATAGAGGTACAGATACGCTCCGACCGCATGGACGAGGTGGCCGAGCAGGGGTTTGCAGCCCACTGGAAATACAAGGACGGCGGCGAGATAACCGAGGACGAAGGCGAACTGAACGACTGGCTGCGCACCATAAAGGAGATACTCGACGACCCGCAGCCCGACGCCATGGACTTCCTCGACGCCATCAAGCTCAACCTCTTCGCCTCCGAGATATTCGTGTTCACTCCAAAGGGCGAGATCAAGACCATGCCTGCCGGGTGCACTGCCCTCGACTTCGCATTCCAGATCCACACTTTCCTCGGCAGCCACTGCATCGGAGCCAAGGTGAACCACAAGTTGGTGCCGCTGAGCCACAAGCTGAAGAGCGGCGACCAAGTGGAGATACTCACGTCGAAAGCCCAGCACGTGCAGCCGTCGTGGATCAACTTCGTTACCACGGCCAAAGCCAAGAGCAAGATTCAGGCCATACTGCGTCGCAACGGGCGTGAAATCAGGAAGCAGGGCGAGGAGACGCTCGTCAACTGGCTGAAGATGAAAGGCATGGAGCTGAGCAACAGCGTGGTCGACAAGCTATGCGACTACCACGACCTCGCCAAGCCCGACGACCTATATATGGCCCTCGGCGACAAGACCATCATCCTCGGCGACAGCGACTTGGCGGCACTCAAGGAGAAGCAAGCCAAGAAGCAGTCGGGCGGACTGCGACGCTTCGTGCCCTTCCTCGGCAAGAAGAAAAAGGACAAGGACGAGCAGCCAGAGCAACAGCAGCAACCCATCGTGGTGGGCAAGGACTTCGACCGCAAGAAGCCCGTGATTGTAACCGAGGACAACATCCGCCAACTCGTGTTCCCACACTGCTGCCACCCCATCCCCGACGACGACATACTGGGCTTCATCGACAACAAGGGGCGCATAGAGATACACAAACGCACATGCCCCGTGGCCACAAGGCTAAAAGCCAGCTTCGGCAACCGTCTTCTCGACACGCGGTGGAACATGCACAAGCAGATGTTCTTCGACGCGACTATCGAGATAAAGGGCATCGACCGCAAGGGAATGTTGCGCGACGTGGCCAACATCATTTCCGACCAGCTCGGAGTGAACATCCACAAGGTTACCATCTCGAGCGACAACGGAATCTTCGACGGCACCATTGAGTTGCGCGTCCACGACCGAGACGAGGTGAAAGTGATCATGGACAGTCTGAAAGACGTCAACGATTTACAAGAGATACAACAAATCATCTGATAAAACATCATGAACAAACTACTGATTATACTTCTCTCGCTTGCTTTGACCACCGTGGCCCACGCCGCCAACAAGTACGACAATCCCGACACATTAGTTGTGGCCAAGGACGGAACGGGCGAGTTCAACACCGTAAACAAGGCCATAGAAGTGTGCCGCTGCTTCATGGAATACCACAAAGTGATATTAGTCAAGAAAGGGGTCTATGCCGAGAAAGTCATCATTCCGGCTTGGCTGACCAACATAGAGCTGCTCGGCGAGGACCGCGACAGCACCATCATCACCTACAACGACCAAGCCAACCGCGAGGACAACAACCCCGCGTTCGACCCAGGCCACAAGATGGGCACATTCCGCACATTCACGCTAAAGGTGGAAGGCAACAACATAACGGTGAGAAACATCACCGTGGAAAACTCTTCCCCACGCATTGCCCAGGCTGTGGCCCTCCACACCGAAGGCACGAGGATTCTCTTGGACAACTGCCGCTTCCTTGGCAACCACGACACCGTTTACACTGGCCGTCCTTACACATTGCTCTACTTCAAGAACTGCTACATCGAGGGAGCCACCGACTTCATCTTCGGCTCAGCCACAGCATGGTTTGAGGGATGCACCATCAAGGAAAAGATAAACAGCTTCTACACCGCCGCGTCGACACCTAAAGACAGCAAGTACGGCTACATATTCAACAACTGCAAGCTGACCACAGGGCCGGAATGCCAAGAAGCCTATCTCGGACGGCCTTGGCGGGCTTACGCCTACACGCTGTTCATGAACTGCGAGCTGCCGAAACAACTGCGACCTGAAGGATGGCGCAACTGGAACAACACCGACTTCGACAAAACAGCACGCTACATGGAGTACAACAACCACGGCGAAGGCTCCGCGACCCAGAAGCGCATGGCATGGTCGAGGCAGTTGACCAAGGAAGAGGCCGCCAGGATAACACCCAATGAGGTGTTCGGCGGTGACACCGATTGGATAGGACAATAAAGAAAAACAACAAATCATCTAATAAAACATCATGAACAAACTACTGATTATCTTCGTGGCACTTGCACTTGCCACCACAGTAAACGCCAAGAGCTACGACAACACCGACACCATCGTGGTGGCGCAAGATGGAACTGGCGAGTTCACCACCGTCAACAAGGCCATCGAGGTATGCCGCGCTTTCATGGAATACCACAAAGTGATATACATAAAGAACGGAACCTATCGCGAGAAAGTCATCATCCCTTCATGGCTGACCAACATAGAGCTGCTCGGCGAGGACCGCGACAAGACCATCATCACCTACGACGACCACGCCAACCGCGAGGACAACAACCCAGTGTTCGACCCAGGCCACAAGATGGGCACTTTCCGCTCATATACTCTCAAAGTGGAGGGCACCAACATCACACTGCGCAACCTGACAGTGGAAAACAGCTGCCCCAGGCTCGGACAGTCGGTGGCTCTCCACACCGAGGGCACGCGTCTGCTCTTCGTCAACTGCCGCTTCCTTGGCAACCAGGACACCGTCTACACCGGCCAGCCCTACACCTATATGTACTTCAAGAACTGCTACATCGACGGCACCACCGACTTCATCTTCGGCCCATCGACAGCTTGGTTTGAGGGATGCACCATCTTGGGCAAAGTCAACAGCTACTACACTGCCGCATCAACGCCAAAAGACGTGAAGTATGGCTACGTGTTCAACAACTGCAAGTTCACCGTTGGCCCAGAGTGCAACAAGATATACCTCGGACGGCCTTGGCGCCCGTATGCCTACACTCTCGTGATGAACAGCGAGCTGCCCAAGCAACTGGCTCCCGAGGCATGGTACAACTGGGGCAACCCGCAAAATGAGAAGACGGCCCGCTACATGGAATACCACAACTACGGCCCCGGCTCACAGACCGACAAGCGCGTGGCTTGGGACAAACTGCTCACCAACGAGGAGGCCGCCCAAGTAACCCCATCCGACGTGTTCAACGGCGACACCAGTTGGATAGAGTTCTAAAGCCAGACCGCGCAACTTATTATCAACCAGCAACGATAGAACCATGGGCAAAATCACAGTCAGAGAGGCCAAGACGCGCAAGGAGCTGAAGCTGCTTGCCTCCTTTGCCAACAAGCTCTATAAGGACAACCCCTGTTTTGTGCCCGACATGGTGCAGGACACGCTCGAAGGGCTCGACCCACGGAAGAACCCCGCCAGCGGTTTCACGTTGCTGCTGCCCCTGCTCGCCTACTACGACAGTCGCCCTGTAGGCCGCATAGTGGGCATTATCAACAAGAAAGCCAACAAGAAGTGGGGTGAGAAAACCGTGCGCTTCGGCCTGTTCGACTTCATCGACGACCAACGGGTGGCCTTGGCTCTGCTCCGCGCCGTGGAGCTGTGGGGCAAGGAGCACGGCATGGACAAGATAGAAGGCCCCATGGGCATAACCGACTTCGACAAGGAGGGCATGCTCGTGGAGGACTTCGACATGCTGGGCTCGGTCTACACATATTATAATGCACCCTATTATCCCAAGATAATGGACCAGTTGGGCTACCTAAAGCGCACCGACTGGGTGCAGCTGCGCGTGCCAGTGCCCGATGCCACGCCACCCATCTACACCCGCATTGCCGAGCGGGCGGCAAGGCTCCACCACGTCAGACTGCTGCAAATCACCAACCACCAGATACGCCAAGGGTGGGGGCTCGAAGTGTTCCATCTGCTAAACAAGGCCTACGCCAACCTGTTCGGCTTCAGCGAGTTCACCGACGACCAAGCCCAGCAACTCATCGACCGCTACATCTGGCTCGTCGACAAGAGCCTGATGCCAGTGCTGGTCAACGAGAAAGGCGAGCTCGTGGGTGCGGCAATCACCATGGGCAGCATCAACCAGGCCATGCAAAAGGCCGGCGGCCGGTTGCTGCCCTTCGGCTGGTGGCATCTGCTGAAAAGCCTGCTGCTGAGGCGTGAGGACACGGTCGACATGCTGCTGATAGGCATCCGACCCGACTACCAAGGCAGTGGCATCAACGCCATGCTCTTCGACCATCTCATACCCATCTACCAGAAGTTCGGCTTCAAGTGGGCCGAGACCGGCCCGCAACTCGAAACCAACCGCCGCGAGCTGACCCAGTGGAAATACCTTAACGGCAAAACCGTGAAGCGGCGCCGCTGCTACATCAAGGAGATAGAGCCTTAATCCAAGGAGGAATGCTGAAACAACTGGCATTCCTCCTTTTTTAGCATCAGTCCATCTATAATCTTCTCTTTATTCACAGGGGTAAGCAGTTGATTTCTGCCAAATGCAGTGGCCGTGCCCTGTGCCAGCCATAAAGCAATGTCAGTTTCTATTTAAAAAAGATGTCAATTTATAGCCGGGGTGATAATAAAGCAAATTATGATTGGCCGCAATTGGCAGAGAAGCCTTGTAGAGGTTAAGTATAAAAAACTTTCACAAGTGAATGTACCTCTTGCAGGGTGCGGCCCTTGTGACCGTCCGCCGCACAACCAACACGCAATGTGGATGCGGACGGCCACAAGGGCCGCACCCTGCATTGGGATGTTTTCTGCTGTATGCGGATAATCATAATGCAGATTTTGGCATCCAAATAAAAGACAAAAATTCGCGGATTAAACTGATTTTTTAGTAATTTTGCATCATCAACTCGAAAGTTTAGGTGTTATCACCGATACTATTAGGGAAGATGACATAATAGATAAGGCGTTTACTAACGCTTTGTCCTTGACGTACAGAAAACTTCGCACACTTTCAACCAAGGTCAGGGATGGAGCAATGGTGGATGCCCATAATGGTGTGTATACATCATCCATCGAATGCAATCAGCTCCAATGTACAGATTGCAGGAGAAGAGATGTACTACATATCGGCGTGGGTCTCTGCGTTGCTCGTTCTTACCTTGGTGGGCAATGCGAAGGCCTCTGTACGTGGGAACGAGTGATTGGCAGCCGCTCACGCCTTTTTGTTATGTGGAAACATCCTTTCTCACTTTATACTCTTGCGAGGGCGACCGCAGGAACTTAGTCTATGAATAGCTATCATAACAGGCAATGGATAATTCCTAAAGACGACCCACTCTTCAGTAATGGGCGAATGATGTGGATTGACTGGATGAAAGCAATCGGAATATATCTGATTGTTTACGGGCATCTTTTTTCGGTAGGTCATTGGTATGTTTACACTTTCAGTGTCCCCTTATTCTTTTTGATTTCGGGTTTTTTATGCAAGAGAGAGGAAAACCTATCCTTATTTTGGAAAAAGATATGGTACAACCTTGTGTTACCATTGCTTCTGATCAGTTTCATTAATTATGCCATTGGCTCCATTTTCGCCATTATTAAGGGGAACTATGATGTTGGCGGATTGTGGAAGTTTTTGATTGATTTGCTCTTAGGGTTTCATAGCAGTGTGGGAAGCTTGTGGTTTGTTTATACACTTATTCTTTTAAAAATCATTCATCAACATCTGCCTATCAATAAAGGTAGGTTCTAAAAATTATCTTTTTAGAGATTGATTTATCCCCCTTCATTTTCATGCGGAGGAATCAGGCCAAATTTTGCCTAAATGTATATTATTTTCATTTCCTGTCTTTCCGATGTTGTAAATTCTTAAATAAAGAGCGTTGATTATCAAT
>CAZRSL010000002.1:0-112294 GCA_964602785.1 uncultured Prevotella sp. | reverse complement strand
ATTGCGTATCGGTTGTGCGGCGGACGGCCACAAGGGCCGCACCCTGCAAGAGGTATATTCACTTGCTATAATTGATACTTAAACCTCTGCAAGGCTTTTCTGCCGATTGCGGATAATCATTTCCACATTCTTTCTCAACGCTGCAATGCCACCAACGCAACCCCGTAGCGTTAATGTAGTCCTGTTTTTCCCATTTTTGAAAGAAAAGATGTAACTTTGCAAATATTTTCGAATTTTTGCAGTTATATATAGTAGACAAAGCACAGCGACAGAGATGCAACAGATAGTTCATGATGCCATGGGCCCAGTGCAGCGAGCCATCAAGCGCGCTGCCGATGTTGTGTTCTCGGCCCTCGCCATGGTGGTGCTCTCGCCTGTGTTCGCGCTCATCATCATTCTGATGCGGCTGCAGCACAACGGCCCCGTGTTCTTCCGCCAGACGCGCATCGGCTACCACGGCTATCCGTTCGTGATACTGAAGTTCCGCACCATGAGCAGCGTGATAGAGGAGAACGGGCCGCAGTTGGTGGCATGGTGCGACGACTCCAACTCCACGCGGCTCGAGCAGTTTCTGCGCGGACACCACCTCGACGAGCTGCCGCAGCTGTGGAACGTGGTCAGGGGCGACATGTCGATAGTGGGGCCACGGCCTGAGCGCAAGTACTTCATCGACAAGATCATGGAGCACACCGACCGCTACCCGATAGTCTACCAGATGCGTCCGGGGCTGACGTCGGAGGCGACACTCTACAACGGCTACACCGACACCATGGAGAAGATGCTGCGCCGGCTGGAGATGGACATCCACTACCTGGAGCACCGCTCGCTGTGGCTCGACACAAAGATAATATTCAAAACATTTATAAACATCGTAAGCGGAAAGAAATTCTAAGCTCAGAATATGAAGAAATACATACTCGTGGTTCTTATGGCACTGGTGGCCATCGGTGGTTACTCTCAGACGATGACCGACAACCAAGTGATGGAGATGATAGTGCAGGAGCACCAGCGTGGCTCGTCGCAAGCGCAGATTGTCACCAAACTGATGCAGAGCGGCGTCAACATCAGCCAGATACGCCGCGTGCGCAATCTCTATGAGCGCATGCAGAAAGGCTCGGGCCTTGGCAACGTGGGCTCAAAGACCAGCACCGACGACCGCACACGCCGCAACAATGGCAACTTGCGGGGCAACGTCAAGCGCGACGACGTGGAGACGGAGACGCGCCGCATCAGCCGCGACAACCAACTTGAGACCGACCGCTACTCGACAGGACGCGTGGGCGAGTTCGACACCGACCGCACCCCCGACGAGTATAACGACGAGTATCTCGAAATGACCGACGAGATGAACGAGTGGCTGCCCGCCGACACCGCCGCCATGTACAGGCAGCTGCTGCGCCAGGTGAAGAAGGAAAGGAAGAAAATCTACGGCCACGACTTCTTCAACAACAAGAACCTCAGTTTCGAGCCCAACATGAACATAGCCACGCCCGCCAACTACCGCCTTGGCCCGGGCGACGCCGTCTACGTCGACATCTATGGAGCATCCCAGAAGAGTATAGAGTCGACCGTCAGCCCCGACGGCTACATCAACATCGAGGGTTATGGCCCTGTGCAGGTGAGCGGACTGACCGTGGCGCAGGCCAACGCGCGGCTGAAGAGCACCATGGGCGCCCGCTACCAGTCGAGCCGCATACGCCTGTCGGTGGGCCAGACGCGCACCATCACCGTCAACGTGATGGGCGAGGTGCGCAATCCCGGCACCTACACCGTGTCGGCATTCGCCACCGTGTTCCACGCCCTCTACATGGCCGGCGGCCCCAACCAACTCGGAACCCTGCGCAACGTCAAAGTCTACCGCAACAACCGCCTCGTCTCGGTGGTCGACATCTACGACTACCTGCTCAACGGCAAGCAGACAGGCAACATAAAGCTGGGCGACAACGACATTGTGATCGTCGGCTCCTACGACTGTCTGGTCAACATCAGCGGCAAGGTGAAACGGCCGATGTACTACGAGATGAAGAAGAGCGAGAGCGTGGGCACGCTCATCAAGTATGCCGGCGGCTTCTCGGGCGACGCCTACACCCAAAGTGTGCGCGTGATCAGGAAGACGGGCAAGGAGTACTCCATCTTCAACGTCAACGAGTTCGACATGAGCAGCTTCCGCGTGGCCGACGGCGACTCGGTCTACGTCGACTCAATCATCCCCCGCTATGAGAACATGGTTGAGGTGAAGGGAGCCGTGTTCCGCCCGGGCATGTATCAGCTGGGCGACGAGATCAACAGCGTGCGCACGCTGGTTGAGGCCGCCGGAGGAGTAACGGAGTACGCTTTCGAAAACCGCGCCGTGATGCACCGCATGAAGGAAGACCGCCACCTCGAGGTGGTATCAGTCGACCTGAAGGGCATCATTGCCGGCACTGTGGCCGACATACCGCTCAAGAACGAGGACGTGCTCTTCATAGCCACACGTCAGGACGCCAAGCAGGAGCAACTCATCAGCATACGTGGCGAGGTGAACTATCCCGGACAGTACAAATACGCCGACAACGAGACGCTCGAGGACTTCATCATCCAGGCCGGAGGCCTCACCAACACAGCCTCAACCTCGAAGATTGACGTAAGCCGCCGCATCACCAACCCGTCGGCCACGAGTTCAGACTCAGTGATAGCCAAGACCTATTCGTTCTCGCTCAAGGACGGCTTCGTAGTGGATGGCGAGCCGGGCTTCAAGCTGCAGCCCTTCGACGAGGTCTACGTGCGCAAGAGTCCTGGCTCCACCGAGCAGGAGAACATAGAGGTAAGGGGCGAGGTGATGTTCGCCGGAGCCTACACCCTGCCCAAGCGCAACACCAGGCTGAGCGACATCGTCAAGGCGGCGGGCGGTTTCAGCGAGAGCGCCTACGTGGAGGGAGCCCGACTGGAGCGCCGCACCAACGCCGACGAGCGGTCGCGCATGGAAAAAGTGCTGCAACTGGCGCAGGAGAACCAGCAGGAGACGATGCTCGACATAGCCGCCCGCAGCTCCAACGCCGGCGCTCTGACCCAGGTGATGCAGCAGCAGAGCGGCCAGCAGATGCAGAAGTTCAACATACCCGACTACTATCCCGTGGTAATCCAGCTGAAGAAGGCTGTGGAGAACCCCGGCGGCAAAGACGACATAGTGCTGCGCGAGGGCGACCGCATAGTGGTGCCGGAGTACACGCCGACAGTGAAAATCAACGGCGCCGTGGCCTATCCCAACACCGTCAGCTACCTGCCCGGCAAGAGCGTCAGCTACTACATCAACCGTGCCGGCGGCTTCAGCAGCAAGGCCAAGAAGCGCGAGACCTACATACTCTACATGAACGGCGACGCCGTGCAGGTGGGCCACAACGTCAAGGTGCTGCCCGGCTGCGAGATTTATGTGCCGACAAAGGCCACATCGAAGCGGTCGATGGCAGAGACGATGAGCATAGGCTCGAGCGCGGCCAGCATTGCGGCAGTGATAGCCACTATAGCAAATCTGGTGAAGTAACAAAAGGAGAACGACAATGACGACATTTGAACTGAATGCTGAAATATATCACAACCTTGGTCTTATCTCAAATGACAAGGACAAGCTCTTGAAGGTTTTGAAGGCCATTAAAGATATAGTTTGGTCGAGAAGTGAGCATCCATCTTTGGAGTTTCCCCATCTACCTTCAGACTTCCATATCTCACAAAAAGTTAGGGATGGAGCTATAGGGGAGCTGCCCAATGGAGTCGATTTCAATAAGGAAACGGACAAGATGTGGGAGGAATGGGCCAAATGAAGATTTTTCTTGACACAAACGTTGTGGTCGACTACCTTGCCCATAGGGCTGGATTCTACGAAGATGCCGCCTTGATAGTAGAAATGATAAGCCGGCATCTTGTTGAAGCCAGTGTCTCTGCGTTGACTTTGGTAAATTGTGCTTACGTAATGAGAAAGTTCTTTGACAAGGCAATTGTTATTGACAAGATTAGAGCTTTCATGGGATTTGTTAATGTTCTGCCGATTGATGAGGGCGTTCTTAACGAAGCCCTGAGTTCAGATGGGAAAGATTTTGAGGATGCCGTTCAGTTTTTCTCAGCAATGGATTTTAATCCAGATGTCATAATCACAAGGGACAGAACAGGGTTTTCAATGTTTTCCACAATGGTTATGACTCCCAAATCTTTTATAGAAGCTTGCTGCAAATAATTTGTCATACGGTAATGCCAATTGTAACAGAGAGTCGATATTAGTATAATCATCAAAGTGTTTCACGATGGAATCGAAGAAGAATAATCATGGAAAGTGACAAGACAATGCGCGTAGACTACAAGAAAGTATTTGCTGAGATTTGGCGGCGGAAACTGCTCTATGTGATTGTCCTGCCCATCACAGTGGTTTTAGCGAGCCTTTACATAATCTGTATACCAAGGACCTATCACACAGAAGCTGAAATTGTGCCCGAGTCGGAAGGCCCGTCCAAAGGCTCGGAGACGCTGGGGTCGCTGGCGTCAACCTTCGGGCTGAACCTGTCGTCGCTGCAGTCGGCCGACGCCATCACTCCCATGCTCTATCCCGACCTGATGGACGACAACGGCTTTGTGGCGTCGCTGTTCAAGATAAAGGTAAAGACAAAGGACAACAAAATCAGCACCGACTATTTCACCTACTTGCACAAATACCAGAAAGCCGCATGGTGGGACAAGGCCATGGGCTGGATAGCATCGCTGCTTCCCTCTAAGAAGAAAGAGGGAGGAGGCGCGGCCAAGTTCGACCCCTACCATCTTTCAAAAGACGAGAACGATGTGGCCGAGGCTGTAAGGGCTAACATTGGCATCAGCGTCGACAAGAAGACGGGTGCCATAACCATCACCACAGCTGCCCAAGACCCATTGGTGTGCAAGACGTTGGCCGACTCGACCCGCGCCCGGCTTGAAAAGTTCATCACCGCCTACCGCACGAAGAAATCGAAAGAAGACTACGAATACTACAAGAAGCTGGCCGCTGAGGCCAAGGCTGAATACGAGCAGAAAAGAAGGGCATACGGAAGCTACTCCGATGCCAACCTCGACGTGATACTGGAAAGTGTGAAGTCGAAGCAGGAGGATATGGAGAACGAGATGCAACTGAAGTTCAACGCTTACAGCACGCTCAGCAACCAGATGGAAATGGCCAGGGCAAAGGTGCAGGAGAACACGCCTGTGTTCACAATGATCAAGGGAGCCTCTGTGCCCATCAAGCCCACCAGCCCTAAGAGGATGATTTTTGTTCTGGTTTGGTTTGTCATAGCTTTCATCGGCACAACGGCCTACATCCTGCGTGACCTTGTGAAAGATCCTAAGAAGTAAGGACGAGGAAGAACATGACCGAAACCCCAGCCGACAGCAGCAAAACCAACAAATCGAAGAGGATAGCATCGAACACCATTCTCCTGTTCGTTCGGATGCTGTTTCTCACCATCATCAACCTGGTGGCTGTGCGTCTGGCTCTGAAAGGCTTAGGCCAGGTGGACTATGGCATATTCAACACTGTGGCGGGCGTAATCTTGATGAGTTCGGCCATAAGCGGCGTGTTGTCGTTGTCGATACAGCGGTTCTACTCCTATTCCATCGGACTGGGCGACAACGGGGAGCTACGCAAGATATTCTCAGCAAGCGTCAACATAGTTGTTATCCTCGTCATCTTGATTCTGCTTGTGTTCGAGACCGTGGGCACTTGGTTTGTCAGCACTCAGTTAGTCATTCCGCCCGACCGAATGCAGGCGACGATGATTGTCTTCCAAATCACCCTGTTCAGCTTTATCTTCTCCATACTCCAGATGCCCTTTATAGCGGCCATATTCGCCCATGAGGACATGAACGCCTACGCTGCAATATCCATCTTGGAGGGCACGCTGCGGCTGGTTGCCGTCGTACTCATTGCCTACTCCACAATTGACCGGCTTGTGTTCTACAGCTCTGGGCTGCTCGTGGCGGCTGTTATAATCTGTGCACTTTATGTTGTTGTGGCACGTGTCAGGTATTCTGAGTGCCACTACGAGAAATGCCACGACAAGAGCCTCTACCGGCATCTGTTGTCGTTTTCGGGGTGGACCTTGTTCGGCACGCTTGCAGGCACCGGCATGATGCAGGGCAACATGATACTGGTCAACATCTTCTTTGGCCCCATCCTGGCCGCCGCCTTCGCCATCGCCATACAGATATACAATGCGTTCAACTCGCTTTGCAACAGCCTTGTGCTCGCCTTTCGCCCGGCGATGATAAAGTCTTATGCGCAGCAGAACTATGACTATCTCGACCGTCTGTTCTCGGCCAGCAACAAGAGCACGCTCTACCTTCTGCTTGCCGTGGCCGTCCCACTCGAAATAGAGATGCCGGCCATACTCAACCTGTGGCTTGGCAGTGCCTCGGCCGACATCATTCTCTTCGCCCGTCTGATGATTGTCTACATCGTTTTCATCTCGATGAACAACCCAATCACAATCATCATGCAGGCTTCGGGTCACATCAGGGAATACCATCTGCCAGTGGAGAGCATCACGCTTATGAGCCTGCCAGTGTCTTGGGTTCTTTTCAAGGCCGGGTTGCCATCCTGTTCGGTGTTCTATTCAATGGTGGGCGTGATAGTTGTGGCCCATGTCGTCCGCCTGATCATTCTCCACCACTTCTATGCTCGGTTTAATGTGTGGGCATACATTTCGCGGCTTGTGCTTCCTGGCTTGCTCATCACGGCCATCTCCCTGTGCTTGGGGCTGACATTGCATCGCTGCCTTGCCGACGGGGTCGCAAGAGTAGTGTCGGTGCTGGTGCTGACGCCCATTGCCGTCGTGGCACTGTTCTATGTTTTCGGTATCAACAGTAGAGAGCGTGCTTTCTTCAAGAGCATGCTTCATACAGAAAAGTTGAGAGTATGTCGCAGATAGTGTCGGACAACATATTGGCAACTTTCTACCTGATACTGTGGATAGCGACATTTATATGGTATCAGCACAAGAACAGGGAGTTTGACGCAGGGAGTGCCATCCTGCTAGCCTATATCGGTTATGCTGTGTTCTCGCTGCTTACCATCAACGACCAGCTGTTCTCCATGGCTTTCCGTCCGCTGAGGCTGTTCCCTTATCTCTACCTATATGGCATGATGATGATAGCCCTGTCGCCTTCCATCTACAACCACCTGCATCCCTCAAAAACAATAGCCGACCCGAACACGCGGATACTGAAGGCTGTCTCTATCTTCATAATCGTCATTTCGTTTCTGCTGGTTCCAAGCATTGTCTCCAACTTTTTCGACGGATTCGTCAAGTTGTTCACCGATGTAGGGGCTGGTTATGAGGCGTATATGGAGACAGCTGAAGAGAACGAGGACTCGGGTTCCGGCATCAGCAACTTGCCGGCCATATTCTACAATGCCCTCGCCGATGTTACGGTGTTTCTCTGCTTCTACTTCATGAGCCTGAAAAAAAAGAACTACCTCCTGATTGCGCTACTGCTGCTCTCCATCAGCGTGGGCCTGATGTTACCGATAATGAACGGCCAGCGTGGAGGCACCATTCAGAGCCTCCTGACGGTGATAGCGTGCTACATGCTATTCAAGAAATATCTGTCGCGCAGGTTAAACCACGCCATCACAATAGCGGGAATAAGCGTAATCCTCGCCATATCTCTCCCTATCGCCGCCATCACCATGAGCCGGTTTGGTGACGAGGCCGCGGGAGTGAACGGATATATCAAGTGGTATCTGGGCCAGGGAAGCCTCTACTTCAACAACTACGGGCTCAACGCTGGAGGCACCAGAAACGGCGACCGCACGGCAAACGTGCTAAAACGTATTATCGACCCGAGCACGCCAAAGAACTATGTTGAAAGGAGAGACAAATATCACAATCTCGAACTCGACGACAACTTTTTCTCCACCTTTGTGGGCGACTTCACCATCGACTATGGCCCTGTTGCCGCTGTGATAATCTTCGTGGTTTTCAACATTTTCGTCCTAAGCCAGATAAGGGCAAGAGACGACACGCTCAAGGTGCATCAGCTCTTGTTGCTCTTCTTCACGGTGTGCGTCAGCATACAAGGAGGGATGACGCTGTTCTCGTTTGCTGACCTTGCGGGAAACTTGCGAATAATATGTACTTTCTCGCTCTACATCTATCTCAGATACCACGAGGTTCTGCTCGACCGCTACCCGGCGGCACAAGAGGAAGAAACCTGTAAAGAAGAAAAGAATGAAGAAACTGCTCATTAAAATACTTGAGGCGTTTGGCGAAGCCATGGCCTACATACTGCCAGAAGGATTCTTTGGCGCGATGAAATCGATGCGCAACAGAGTCTACACGGGATACCTGAAAAGAAAATTCCTGCACTTCGGTGATTCCGTCATAATGTGGCGGAAATATACCCTGCGTGGACGGCAGTACATTTCCATCGGTGACAAAACCGTGTTTGAGCCTGGTCTGCAACTGACGGCGACAAAGGGAAGTTCCATCAAGATAGGCGACAACTGCCTTTTCAGAAGAGACGTCCACATCACCGCCGTCAACAAGATAACAATTGGCAACAACCTGCTGACAGGAACCAACGTAATCATAACTGACAACTCTCATGGCGGCACGTCGATGGAGGAATTGCTGATTGAGCCAGGGAAGAGAAAGGCAGTGAGCAAGGGCAGTGTCAGCATAGGCGACAACGTATGGCTTGGCAACAATGTGTGCATTTTGCCAGGCGTCGCCATTGGCAGCGGTGCAGTAGTGGGAGCCAACAGCGTAGTAACCCACGACATTCCAGCCTACACCGTTGCAGCTGGCGTTCCCGCAAGAATAATAAAGGAAAACAAACAAGAATAGATATGAAAGCCCGTGTTATAGCATTTTATCTGCCACAGTTCTACCCCATACCCGAAAACGACAAGTATTGGGGCAAGGGATTCACCGAATGGCGCAACGTGGCCAAAGCCAAGCCCCTGTTCAGAGGGCATTATCAGCCCCGTATACCCGCCGACTTGGGGTTCTACGACCTCAGAATGCCCGAAATCAGGGAGGAACAGGCGCAGATGTCACGAGAGGCCGGCGTGGAGGGATTCTGCTATTGGCACTACTGGCTTGGCAACGGAAAGATGCTCCTCGAGCGTCCGTTTGAGGAGGTGCTGGCATCGGGCAAGCCCGACTATCCTTTCTGCCTGTGCTGGGCCAACCATGAGTGGAGCACTAAGACTTGGCAGAACGACGGCAAGAAAGTGATGATAGCCCCACAGCTCTATCCTGGCGACAAGGACTACACCGACCACTTCAACTATGTTCTGCCCGCATTCCGCGACCACCGATATATCAAGGTGGACGGCAAGCCGCTCTTTCTCATCCTCGACCCGTATCATTTCCCCGACGTTACCCATTTCATCGAGCTTTGGCGACAACTTGCCGAGAAAGCGGGATTGCCAGGAATATATTTCGTAGGAATGGGCAACTCCACCACTACCATCAAGAAGAACCCCGACGGCACGCTGCGACGGGTGCTGCCCAACCTGAAGAGCAGCGCCGACGTTTACAACGACTTCTTCGCCTGGGGCTTCGACGGCATCAACCCTTGGGGCAAGTCGAGGGCCGAGATGCTCAGTGAGGGCAAGTACCGCAGGATATTCCGCACCTTTATCCACAACAAGTTGTCGTTCCTGCCCACCTACCATCTCGACTACAAGAAAGTGATGAAGCCGGAAAACTATTTCTCGCCCGAGGACTCGTGGGAGAACGTCTACCCCACCCTGCTGCCACAGTGGGACCGCAGCCCGAGAATAGGGAAGAGCGAGGGCGTCTACGTGAACTCCACGCCGGAGAACTTCAAGAAGCACATTCACGACGCTTTGGAAGTAATCAAAGACAAACAGCCTGAGCACAAGATTCTCTTCCTTCGCTCGTGGAACGAATGGGGCGAAGGCAATTATGTGGAGCCAGACCTGAAATATGGCCACGGCTATCTCGACGCACTTAAAGAAGAACTCTTTTAAAGACGGAAATGAAAGTCGTATTCGATAATATCATCTATTCCCTCCAACACGCCGGCGGCGTGTCGGTGGTTTGGACCAACCTAATCAGACGGGCGGCACAAGAGATTGGAGATGCCGAATGGCTCGAGTATGACGATGCCAAGGCCAACATTTCGAGAAAGACTTTCAGCTTGCCAGACGAAAAAATACTGCGCCGGCCAAGCAGTTGTATGAAGATGAAACGGTATATCGACCCACATGTTGCGTCGCCAGAGCCTTTCATTTTCCATTCCAGCTACTATCGCACTTGCCCAAGCCGACATGCCATCAACGTAACCACAGTCCACGACTTCACCTACGAATACTACGTCAGCAACCCAATCAAGAGGCGCGTACACTGCTGGCAGAAGTACAAGGCCATTCTCCACTCCGATGCCATCGTCTGCATTTCTGAGAACACCAAAAAGGATTTGCTACGATTTGTGCCAAAGGCTGATGAGATCAAGATAAAAGTGATATACAACGGCGTGGACGACACTTTCCATTTGGAAAGCGACCACAGCATGGAACGTTATGTGCTGTTTGTGGGAAAGCGCGACCCATACAAGAACTTCGACAAGATTGTGGAGCCAGTGGCTGCAAATGGCCTCAGGCTGAAGATAGCAGGCCATCCGCTCTCAGCCGAAGAGACGGTGATGCTTGAAAGGGCAAGATGCGACTACGAATATTTGGGGTTTGTGAGCGATGAACAGCTTAATCGGCTCTACAACCACGCCGTTTGCCTACTCTATCCATCGGAATACGAGGGTTTCGGACTGCCTGTGCTTGAGGCGCAAAGGGCCGGTTGTCCCGTAGTAGCCTACAATCGGTCGTCGATACCTGAAGTGATAGGCTCTACGCCACTTCTGCTCAACTCGCTCGACACATCTGTGGTCGCTGAAGCCATAAGGCTCGCGCAGAATCAAGACACAAGACAGTGGATTATTGACAACGGACTGAAGAACTCGACCCGCTTCTCATGGGACAAGATGGCCCAAGAGTATTTCCAACTGTATCGCAGTCTGGGCAAAATAACCAGGACAGTCGCCACAGAATGACCATAGGAAGATACTTTGCATCCTCTAAAAAGCAGACGTGCCTTCATAATTCTTTTACGAAAACGCCGTAACATAATCACTGAGCTTAAGTAACACGATTACAGCCTATTTGATTAATTCGATAGCTTATCTTCAGTTACATTTTCCATCCCATCGCAACAATAAACATCGTTTTATTTGGCTGTGAAATGTGTATTTTGTAATTTCGTAGCCAAATAAAAACAGGTTTATGAATTATATAATCGGAAGAGATAAGGAAATAAAAGAGTTGAATGACAACATATGGGATTGCCTACAACGAATATAGTGGCATATTCCAAAATAGGGTGTTCAATATGATGTACCCACATTTTATGCCATTCTAGTCAAAGCCCTTCTCCTTCTGACCAGCGGATTTGACCCAATCTGCATTATTAATAGTAATCATCCTATGCAGGGGCCGCGTAGGTAGGGTTAGGGCCGGCCCACAAACAATGTCATCACCGCTCAAAAAAGAGGTCGAACATTAATGAGGGCCGGCCCTAACCCTACCTACACGGCCCCTGCAATTTGATGGTGTAACGATCCCAATATGTGAATAATGTAGGCTAAAAATGGGTACATCATATTGAACACCCTAATTCCAAAACATCATTACGCTTGATGACCTGTTCCAAGGCTGACAATTGCATCAAGTCGCGCTTATTGCCTTGGAATATGACCTTCTATAAATGCTGAGGTTAGCCGTATCCACAAACATTACAGAATGAGAGGGCACGGAGAGAACAATGAGCTTTCTTTGCCTTTTTAAAAACGCTGGTAGGTTATCAGTACATCATTCCGAACATCCACAGTGGTATGCGGTTGGCAAAGCCAATTTCGGTATCGGCGGTGGCGAGATAGCTGTTTGGTAAGTCTTTGATCTGGTCAAAAGTCTTTGTCTTGCCGCCAACTTCAAAGTAATACTTCTCATCGATGAAGAAGTCGGTTGACTTTGGATATTTCACTTTGTGGGCAACCTGTAGGTGATTTAAGAAGAAAATCTCCCGCTCGTTGCCTTTGTCCACAGTTTGGCATAGTGCGTGCATGAGGTTGGGATTGCCTACGTATATCTTGTCTGGTTTGTAGAGATACTTGTAGCTCTTGGTTTTGGCAGTAAGCAAGCTGAATATATGGGCCCTGTCCAACGCATACAACATGCGGAGCCCCAGCTCGTTGTTGGTAGACAGTTGTTTCCACAAGACCGACATATTCGGCTCAAAAGGCACATGCTCACTGATAATCATCAAGAGCCTTTTTACCTTTTGTGTGGTCTCAAAAGAAACCTTTTCCACAGCGGGCAAGTCTGCATCAATCACTACAGACACTACCTCGCGAAGCCTGGCATGGAAGTCCTCACCCGCTTCTTTATAAAAAGGATAATAACCATGAGACAGATATGCTTCGAGCATTGGGGCAATCTTTATGGTCTTCACAATCTTCATTGCGAGTTTGACATGACTGTTCAATAACTCCTCAAGCGGTATAGGCCCTATGCTTAAAACTCTTTCAAAGGCCAGAAATTCTCTAAAGGACATGCCATAAAGCGTATAAGATGTTTGTCGGCGAGACAAATCAACCTTGGCGTCGTCCATAATTAGAAGCGAACTGCTGGTATAGACTATGCTCATTTCTGGAAAGCTGTCGTAGATGTTCTTCAATAACTCTGACCAATGAGGATAACGGTGGACTTCATCAAGATAGAGCCGGGTGATGCCGTGTTGGTCAGCCCAGTCAACCAAATCCATCAGTGAATGGGTTGAAAACCACAGGTCATCAAGCGAAGCATAGAGGGTCTTGTCCAATTCATCGTAGTTTTCAAGGATGTTTTGTAGCAGCATGGTCGTTTTTCCTACTCCACGCTCGCCTTTGATGCAGATAATGCGAGATTCCCAATTGATTTGGGAATACAGGTATCGCTTAAAACTTAAGCTGACTTTAGCTATCTTGCGGTGATAGTTGTCAAAAAGGGGCTTCAATTCTGCTGTGTCCATACAAAAAAGATTATTCAAGCAGCAAAGATAATAATTTATATTTGAAACTGTAAAAAATAACGGATATTTTGTAGTTTGAAATATAAAAATTGCGATTATTTTGCATTCGCAACGTTAAATAGCTCCACAGTTTAACCAACATTAAAACATACACTTGCAGTGGCCGCCACAAGAGACAGCCACTACTGGAATAATTTATGTATGCTGCGGCCTAAGCGAACAGCTTGAAATGATAGTTGGGTGTGGGCTCCGCCTTGGAGAACGGGCCGCTCTCATACGTCATCGGCTTGCCCTGAAGCATAGCCTCACTGAAGTGGTAAAGCCGGCGCGCTCCCTCCTCGGGGCTCCAAACTGTGGAGATGTCCTGATAGGCATTCCGTGCCATCTGCCTCATCTCCGAGGGGTTGTCAAGCAGATGCTTCACTTTCTCGTGGAGCGAGTCGATGTCTTCCGACTTGAACACCATGCCGTTTTCTTTGTCCCTCAGCAGGAACGGCGTGGCGCCTATCATGTCCGAAGCGACGGGGCAGCACAGGCGACCCATCGCCTCGTTGAGCACAACGCCCCAACCCTCGTGGCATCCTGACGTGAAAAGAAAGATGTCGTGCCGCTCCATTATCTTCAGAACCTCGGCATTGGGATAATTGCCCAAGAGGTGTACATACTGATCGAGATTCTTTTTCTCTATCATCTTCTCGATGGCAGGATGCAGCTCGCCCGAGCCAATCATGTTAATCTCGAAGTCGTAGCCCTCGTTGCGCAGCCGTTCGGCCAGTTGCACGGCCAGCTCCGGGTGCTTCCACTTGATGAAACGGGCGCACCATATCATCTTCACGTGCTCGTTCTTGTCTTTCTCGGCCAGCACCTTGTCGATGTCGAGTTTGGGTATTGCCGGGAAGTAGGCGTATTTGAAGCATTTATCCTTGAACGAGTGCTGGATATACATGTCATTGGCCGTGAAGCCACTGATGCATAGTTTATAGAGCGGCTCACGATAGAACCACAGATGATAGTGCAACTGCGTGAGCACATTGGTGGGCGATATGGCGTTGATCAGTCCACGCTTCATGATGCGCTCTGCCGACTCGAACGTCAGTTTGTGCAACCGCAGCCGCCGGCGCTGGTAGGGCAAGATGAACTTTCCGCCGCCCGCTATCATCACATCGGCCTCCTCGCACAGCTTCATAGCCCTCTCACGCTCCTCGGGGCTCTCGTAGGCGTGGATGATATATGGCTTGTCGTACTCTGAGAAGCCGCCCTTCTTGAACGAGTCGGGCAGTGGCACCGTCTCAACGAAACGGTATTGCCCATTGGTCAGCCTGTAGAGTTCGTCGGAGATGGGCACATGGTAATGGTTGATGAAATTGGAAACATATATTATTTTCATAGCCGTGTGTAGTTTTCTAATCAGCGAAGTGGGTTATGCAATTCTTGAAAGCGTCGGGTTTGCCCATGTCGAACATCTCGCCATCGATGACCATGCCGTACATGCCCGACTTCGCCCTTACCTTGTCTAAGGCTGGTGTCAGCTCTATCTCCTTTGCCGTGTCGGTGGCCGAGGCAATGTCCTCGCCAAGTTGCTGGTAAACATCGGGGGTGATGATGTACTGGCCGAAAACGGAATAATACCGTTTCTCCCCGTTTCTCATCCTCACCGGGAGATTGTCCTCGGCGTATGAGATGCTGGGCTTTTCGCAGAATTTGGTCAGATTGAGAATCCGCTCCTTGTCGTCCTCCCAGTAACCGGTCATCACGCCGTAGTGGCTCACGTCTTTCAATGGTATCGGGTGGATTGACACCATTGCCGAGTTGTAGGTCTCATATTCTTCGATAAACTGCAAGGTGCAGGGCTTGGCGGTGTTGGAGCGGTAGATGGTGTCGCCAAGCATGAGCAGCACAGGCTCACCCGCGGCGAACTCCTTCGTCAGGTAGACGGCATGGCCAAAGCCGCGCTTCTCTTCCTGAAATACATATTCAAGGCGTTTGCCGATGTTCAGAATGTTCAATTCGTAGTTCTGGTCTTCGTTCGACAGCTTGTCGAACTCTTCCTGCGGAATCTGCCGCTCGAAGAACTGGCGGAACTGCTCACGCTCTTCCTCGTTGCCAAGCACGATGCAAACCTTCTCTATTCCACTGCGTATCAGTTCCTCAAGCAGAATCAGGATGACAGGCTTCACCTTGCCGTCGCGGTCGAATATGGGGAAAAAGGCTTTCTTCAGTATACGCGTGGCTGGATAGAGGCGTGTGCCAAAGCCTGCCACGGGGATGACGGCCTTTCTGATGGTGTGGGCGGCCTTTATGGTCAGTGTGAACGGCTTCATGTTGAGCTCTTTCAGCCGCTCGGTTATCTTCTTTTGGCACTCGGCATCTTTCGCGAGGAATTGTATCGAGCCGTCGCCTTGCGAGCCCACGCCCTTGCCCCCATACGAGTATTGGGCGATGACGGGGTCGTTAAGCGTCTTGTGGAGCAGGGGCGCCGCGAGTTGGGAGGGACACATCGGCGCCACTTTCGCGTCGAAGAGTTGCTGAGCCTCGGTCATCAACTGACCCAACCGCTCGGCATCGCCATCCTTTATATATTGCAAGGCTCTGGCGATAATCTTCTGGTTGTCGGGGCCAAGAGCCTCTTGCAGCACCTTCTCCTTCTCATTGCTTGCAAAGGGATAGGCCTTATTAAGGTCGGAAAGAATTTTCACCGTGTCCTTCGACGAGCAGAGGTCGGCGAAGACCCAATAGAGGTTCTTCTTCACGTTGAGTCGGGTTACGTTGATTTCCTCACCGTCGAAGTCCATCAGCACGGGATTGATGCCGAAAGCGCAGGCCTGATCGAGCCGACCGCAACGCGACTCGGTGCGCAGTTCGCCCACGTAGGCCACGTTCATTTCGCCGCGTGTCGACATGTTGAGGTGGTAAAGCTCGTTGAACGCCCTTGCCACAAGAACGCATATTGCAGCACTGCTGCTCAGCCCGCTCTTGATGGGCAGCGTCATGGAGGTGATTTTTATCTTGACGCCACCCACGTTGTACCACTCGAGCATATAACTGGCCACGCCGGCGCAATAGGCGAAGAAGGAGCCGGAATGGGCCACCCGCTTCAACTCGTCGACATTCATGGCCGACTGGAAGTCCTGCCAGATGTCCTTGAGCTGTGGAGCCTCACTGGTCATCTCAAACTTGTCCGACTTCTCAGCGACGGCAAAAATACCCTGTTCTGTTCCCGAGACAATGGCCGCTCCCGGCACCAGTGAGCTGTTCATGCTCCTGTATTTGCCAGCCCAGTCGCTGTGCTCGCCAAACAAGCACAACCTGCCAGGAACGAATAAGTCTATTTTCATATTTCTCTTTTTTCTTAGACGAAGTGCAAAGTTACTACATTTTATTTAACGCAACAAATCATTGGAAATTATTAGTATCCGACAAAAAATAACTATCTTTGCCAAAAATTACTTGATATGAAGCGTTTCCTGTCTACTCTCATAGTTATATTCCTCATATTGGCGTCAAGTCAGGCAGCCACTTATAGTTACTATGTCTCACCCTCCGGCAGCGACAATGGCGACGGCTCACAGCAAAAGCC
Source organism: uncultured Prevotella sp. (assembly GCA_964602785.1). Classification (GTDB taxonomy): domain Bacteria; phylum Bacteroidota; class Bacteroidia; order Bacteroidales; family Bacteroidaceae; genus Prevotella. The sequence continues at coordinate 95,635 of CAZRSL010000002.1, read as the reverse complement.
CCTGCGCACAGCATCGGTGGCTGTCAGTCGCGCCGTCAGCCTCCTGAAGAGCAAGACCAACTCTGAGGTTGACGTGGTGTTCCTGCCGGGAACATACAAAATAATTGAAAGCATAGAAATAGACGGAAGTGAAGTCAAAGGAACTATCAAACTGTTGAGCCAGCAAGCTGGAAAGGCCGTTTTCGACGGCTCTGCCCACATCAGCAAATTCACTGTAGTAAGGCGGAAAGGCAACAGCAAGACACTTGTGGCTGACCTTGGCTCAATAGACATTCCGTATGAGACGTTTGCCGACTACAACAGGTTTGAGGTCTACAGCAATGGCTTCCGCCAGCAGATAGCCCACTATCCCAACACAGGATTTATCAAACTTTCCGATGCCAACAATTCTATACTCCATTATACTGACAACATGGTGGACAACGCCGTCGGCGGTCAGAGCTTCGTGCATGGGTTCTGGCATTACAAGTGGTACGACCAGTATTGCGGAATTGAAAGCGTCGACGCGGCAGGTAATTCCTTCAAGATCAGTGGCAGCGCACCGCCTTACGGCTTCGCTACAGGCGACCAGTTCTATGTGGCCAATGCGGCGAAATTTCTTGACGCACCCGGAGAATACTACCTGAACCGCTCCAACCGAAAGTTATATTGGATAGTGGCAGCCAAAACGACAAGCCCAGTGGCCGACATCCCTTGCGCCAAGGGCACCTGCTTTATTAAAGTTGCGGGCATGGACAACTTCGAAATCGACGGATTTGTGTTTCAGGGTGGAGTGAATCGGGCCATTGAGATAGAGAATGGCAGCAACAACACCATTTCCCGCTGCAAATTTGTGGAATTTGGAGCCGATGCCATCAACATCACCAATGGCACTGGCCACAAGGTGGACGGCTGCTATTTTGAGACCATCGGCAAGAGGGGAATCTCAGCTGTGGGTGGAAACAGAAAGACGCTCACAGACTGCAACCTGCTGATAACCAACAACGTGTTCAAGCGTACCAGCTATTTCAGATATTGCTATGAGCAGCCTGTAAACTTCACAGGATGCGGAGCCACAATCAGCCACAACGAGTTCTACGATGTCCCTTCATCTGCCATCAGAATTAATGGCAACAATGTCACCACGGAATACAACAAGATAGTCAACGCCGTGCAAGTGAGCGACGACCAGGGCGGCTTCGACATTTATGGCGACCCGTCGTACCGTGGCATTGTGGTCAGAAACAACTACTGGCAAAACATCAGCGACAGCACAGGTGAGCGAATGGTGGCGGCCATACGATTAGACGACATGATCTCGGGCGCACAGGTTTATGGCAACGTGTTCGACAACTGCGGAAGCAACAAGTTCGGTTGCGTGCAAATCTTCGGTGGCAAAGACAACAAGATACACGACAACGTACTATACCGTTGCAATAACGCCGTCAGCCAGACGAAATACACCCAGCAACGGTGGGAGGAGTCGATCAAGTCGGCCAGAGTGCAAAAGCTGATTTACAGCGATGTCGACATCAGTTCTGCCACCTATCGCAAGTCTTACCCAGAGCTGAACTCCAGCATTCTTTCCAATGCCGACAAGAACACCATCAGCGGCAACACGGTGGTGAACAGCATCGCAAGCTACTCGGCCACCATTGGGCAAATGGGGACAACAGGCAACATCTACAAATGACTAAGCCGTGGACGACCCTATATGTAGCTATGCTTACAGGAACTCGAAAATCTTGTAGATGAACTTGGTGTAGATTAGCAGCTTGTTTGTGTAGATGCCATTCTCGCGGCAGGCTCTTACGTCCTCGTCAATGAGTGTCAGCCGACTTTTGACGCTTTTTGTGCTCAGCCCGCCAGTGCGCATGGTCACGAAATCCATCTTCACATATTTCGCCCTTATGTGGTACTTGCGGAAGAGCCTGACCATCATCTCATAGTCGGAGCCTATCTTGTAATCGGTCTTGTAGCCACCGGCTTTTTCATACACGCTACGGCGCACATAGAACGAGGGATGGGCGGGCATGAATCCGAAGCGGAGCCAGAAAGGCTTGAAAGGCCGTGAGGAATAATAGCGCACGCATTTGTTGGGATTGCCGGGACGGATGAAATGGATGTCGCCATACACAGCGTCGATGGTCTTGCGCTTGAAGAAAGGTGCTATCCGCGCCAAGACTTGGTCGGAAGTGTAGTAGTCGTCGGAATTGAGTATGCCCACCACATCACCTGTGACCATGCGTATGCCCTTGTTGATGGCGTCGTAGAGGCCATTGTCCTTCTCCGACACCCACTTCATCCTGCCCTCAAAGCGTGGCTCATATCTGCGTATAATGTCGACAGTGCCGTCTGTCGATCCACCATCCACAACTATGTATTCTATGTCTTTGTAGGTTTGGCCAAGCACCGATTTGATGGTGTCTTCTATGGTTTCAGCTCCGTTGTATATTACAGTAATAACCGTAATCTTCATCCTTACTGTTCTCTTTTTTATATTTTAACGTAACAGAACGTTTAATATTGTATAAAAGCCTGCCCATTCTAAAGCCCAAAGAAGAAAAAAGGGCGGAAATACAATAAAACGGACTGAAGGGCGGTTATAGATTATAAAGGCTATTAAAACAAATAAGGCATGACACTGATTCTACTTCTCAGCTTTGTGGCTTTCCTCGTAAGCGCGGCATGCGGGTTTGTCTCCATTCCCGTCATACTGAACTTCTGCAAGAAGAAGCGGCTCTATGACTTGCCCAACGAGCGCAAGGTGCACACTGTGGCAGTGCCGAGGCTGGGAGGGGTGGCATTCTTTCCGAGCATGTTCGTAGCCACTTTCTTCGCACTGGTGGTGTGGGTTTGGACGTCGCACACGTTCACCTTCCAAGTCAACGCATGGGGATTGGCCTTCGCCATCGGCCTGACACTGATCTACTTCGTGGGACTCGTTGACGACCTTGTGGGACTTGGAGCTGTATCGAAGTTCGCCGTACAGATTGTGGCTGCCTCGCTGCTGCCACTGTGTGGCCATTACATCAACAACCTGTATGGCTTCTGTGGCATCCACTCCATTCCGTTCGTAATCGGCGCTCCGCTCACAGTGTTTGTGCTGGTGCTACTGATGAACGCAATGAACCTGATCGACGGCATCGACGGCCTGAGCGGCACTCTATCGCTGTTGGCGTTGGGTGGCTTCCTGGTGTGCTTCATCCAAATGGGGGTGCTCATCTACAGCATGCTGATAGCGGGACTGATGGGCGTGCTGGTGCCCTACCTCTATTTCAACCTGTGGGGCGACCCGCAGAAGAACCGAAAGATATTCATGGGCGATTCTGGCTCGCTCACGCTTGGCTTCATCCTCGGAGTGCTGTTGGTGAAGCTGGCCATGGGCGACCCGCACGCCAATCCGCCTATAACAGGTTCGCTTGGTCTTGCGCTCACGTTTGTGCTGGTGCCCGTGCTCGACGTGGCCAGAGTGATACTGGTGCGCCTGCGCCACCGCCAGCCACTGTTCAAGGCCGACAAGAACCACATCCACCACAAGCTGCTCCGTGCCGGTTACAACCAGCATCAGGCTTTGCTCGTGATCGACGCGCTGGCTGTGGCGCTGATAGCCGTCAATGTGGCGCTCTTCAGCTTCTCCGTCTCGGTTACGCTGGCTGCCGCAATCGATGTGTCCATCTATTTCTTGTTCCACGAATACATCGACCGACTGATTCGACGTAGAGGCAACACCATTTATTCGGAATAGCCTGAGTGGTTATATTCCCTAAAAGAATATCAAAAAGGATAGTGAAAATCACATTTGCACAAGATTATTAAACAGCATTATTCCTTAAATGTTAAAAGCTGACTGATAGAGAAATTAGGCCCTATAATGTTGCGCTTTTCGGAAACATTTTGTATCTTTGCACCATATAAGCGTAACGCTATGCAAACAGAGAACAGATTTGATGTCATTTTTCTGGACGAGGCGAGCGATTTTCTTCGGGCACTGGCTCCACAAATACGCAAGAAAGTGTATTACAACATCGCCAAAGTGGCTGGTGGCGTAATAGACAGCGGCTTGTTTAAAAAGCTGGACGGCAGCTCGGACATCTGGGAGTTCAGAACGAATTACAACGGCATTCAATACCGTTTACTTGCATTTTGGGATACCACCGCCAAGCGCATTGTCGTGGCGACACATGGTTTTGTCAAGAAAACGTGGAAGGTGCCTGCAAAAGAAATAGCGAGGGCGGTTGCTTTACAAAAGGAGTATTACAAAGACAAGAGAAACAGGAGGTAAATATGAGAATACACACCATGAACGAGTTGCTTGACAGGGATATCGGCTTAGTCGGCACTCCTGAAAGAGATGATTTTGACCGCAAGGTGGAAGAGGACGTTCACGCCTATCATGTGGGAGAGGCCATCAAGAAGGCAAGGCTTGCCAAAAATATGACGCAAGAACAACTGGGCAAGCGGATTGGAGTTCAACGATCTCAGATTTCCAGATTGGAGAAAGGCAGAAACATCACCTTTGCAAGCCTATCGAGGGTACTCCATGCGCTGGGGATTTCCGCCTCCCTCGACATGCAGGGAGTGGGACGAATCGTTTTATGCTGAAAGTTCTGTAAAGATTGCTTACATCTGTCAAACAAAACACAATGGCGGCTGCCCCTTTACTATGGCAGCCACAATTGTGGTTTTGCCAATCCGCTATATCCACATCCACGGATCAGTGCAAATAATATATATGCGGGGCTATTTCAGTCCAGCCAGATAGCGCTCAGCCTCAAGCGCAGCCTTGCAGCCACTCCCTGCTGCCACGACGGCCTGGCGGTAGGTGGGGTCGCAGACATCGCCAGCGGCAAACACGCCCTCCACACTGGTCTGCTGGCTCTTGCCCTCGGTCAGGATGAAGCCATTGGCGTCGAGAGCTATCTGCCCTGCGAGAAATGCCGTGTTGGGCTTGTGGCCGATGGCGAGGAAGAAGCCGTCGATGGGCAGGTCATAGTGTTGCTCGTCGGTCTCGCCCTTGCGCTTCACAAGGTGTACTCCCTCAACGCCGTTGTCGCCGTAGAGGCCCACGGCATTGTGCTCGAAGAGTATCTCTATGTTGGCCGCCTGTCTGACGCGCTGCCGCATGATCTCCGAGGCGCGTAGATAGGGTTTGCGCACCACCATATACACCTGCTTGCACAAGTTGCTCAGATAGAGCGCGTCCTCGCAGGCCGTGTCGCCTCCCCCCACCACGGCCACGGTCTTCTTGCGGTAGAAGAAGCCGTCGCAGGTGGCGCAGGCGCTCACGCCTTGGCCGGCATACTTTGTCTCGTCGGCCAGTCCCAAGTATTTGGCCGAGGCACCAGTGGCTATGATAATAGTGTCGGCTGAGAGTTGCTTGCCGCTGTCGTCGGTGCAGACGTAAGGCCGATGGCTCAAGTCGATGGCCGTCACCTCGCCCATGCGCATCTCGCAGCCGAAGCGCTCGGCCTGCTTCTGCAAGTCCATCATCATCTGGTTGGCGTCCACCCCGTCGGGATAGCCTGGGAAATTCTCCACCTCGGTGGTCTGGGTGAGCTGTCCGCCCATCTGCATTCCCAAATAAAGCACCGGACTCAAGTTGGCACGGCCAGCATAGATGGCGGCAGTGTAGCCCGCAGGCCCACTGCCGAGTATAAGATTCTTTACGTGTTCCATTAATATAATGTCAAGACGGCTGCGCCGCTCATTTCAGCAGCTCCAGTATCTGCTCTTTTATATGGTCTATCTTCTCGGTCGGCTCGAAGCGGGCCACCACCTGTCCCTTCTTGTTGATGAGAAACTTGGTGAAGTTCCACTTTATGTCGGGGTTCTCCTTGTAGTTGGGATCCTGCTCGCTGAGCATCTTGTCGAGGATGGGATAGATGGGGTGGGTCTCGTCCCATCCGGCAAAGCCTTTCTGCTCCTTGAGGAACTTGAACAGCGGGTCGGCGTCGGGGCCGTTCACCTTGATTTTCTTAAACTGAGGGAACTCGGTGCCGTAGGTCAGCTTGCAGAAGTTGTGGATGCTCTCGTCGGTGCCGGGAGCCTGCTGGCCGAACTGGTTGCAGGGGAAGTCGAGAATCTCGAAACCCTGCGGGTGAAGCTCTGAATACAGCTTCTCCAGCTCCTCATACTGCGGGGTGAAACCGCACTTTGTGGCCGTGTTCACTATCAGCAGCACCTCGTTGGCATACTCCTTGAGCGAAACGTCGCGCCCCTTCCTGTCCTTGACAGAGAATTCATAAATTGTTCTCATCGTTTTGTTTGTTGTGGTTGTTGTGTAACTTTTGTTTGTTGTGTTTTCCTTTGCAAAGATAGCTAAAAACTTTCAGCCAGCAAATTGGCAGCAACTTTTTATGTTTATTTTCGACATTTATATTTATGGGGCGGTAAGTATAACATCATCCTATGCTGTTGCCGCGCCCTGGAATAATACAGTATAAAAGCTACAGCCACCAGCACTCACACGGGGTGCTGATGGCTGAGTTTGTGTTGTTCGTTTTCGAGGCATTACCTGTGGCCTTCCGGCTTGGCTGTGGTTGTGGCCTCGGCCACCGTGCGGCGCGTTGAGGCTGTACCGCTGAAGGTCTTGGCCTTGGCTGTGGTGGTGGCGGAGCCGTCGAGCATGTTGGGCTTGGCGTAGGTTACGTGGCTGAGCACTATGGTGTACTGCTCGTTGTAGCCCTCGGTGTTGCTCGATATGATGCCCTCCAGCTGGTTGTCGTTCAGGTAGGACAGGTCGGAGTAGTAGAGCACCATCTGGAATCCGTCGTCGAAGGTGAATATTATGTTGCCATAGCCGTTCACCTCCCAGTTGAACGAGGCCTCGCTGTCGGCCGAGCCGTCGCTGAAGTTGACGCGGGTTTCCTTGCCGCGGCCTTTCGATGCCGTCTTGCTGTCGCGGTCGAAGTCGTACTCCACGGTGCAGGTGTACTCCTTTGTGGTGTTGTCGGTGGCGTCGACGTAGCTCACCTTCATTGGCCCTTGCCATGCTGAGGTGCAGAGGTAGTCGGCCATGAGCACTTGGTTCTCGGCATAGATGTTGTTGAGCGAGGTGCAGAAGTCGTTCCAGTTGACGTTGTAGTAATAGTCGTCGCCGTCATAGCGATAGTATGTGCTGTTGAACCACTGCAGCGTGGTCTGGTCGTCGGTTCCGAACTCGCCATATTGGTTCAGATAGTCGTTGACTGCCGCGTCGAGGTTGTAGTAGTTGTCCTCCACGTAGTAGTAGTCATCGTCGTCGCAGCTGGTCAGAGCCAATGGCAGTGCCACGAGGGCCAGCGCGGTCAGGAGATAGGTAAACTTTTTCATATCCTTAATTGTTTTTGTTTGTCGTTTGGTTTACGGTGCAAAGATAATGTAAAAACATGTTACGGCCATCGTATTTTCACTATTTTATATAGGTTTTTCCCTAATTTGCGCCGACAAATCCCCCACATAAACGCAGCGGTGCCGGCGGGAGCATATGCAACTACTCCCGCCGGCACCGCCTGTGTGCCTATTTCAGTGAAAGATATTTACTTCTTCAGCTTACCGTAACGGTTCATGAAGCGGTCTACGCGACCGGCTGTGTCAACAAGCTTGCTCTTGCCTGTGTAGAACGGGTGGGAGGTGCTCGAAATTTCAATCTTTACCACTGGGTAAGTCTCGCCTTCAAAATCTACTGTCTCTGTGGTCTTGCATGTAGACTTTGTAAGGAACATATCGCCGTTGGACATGTCACGAAACACGACGGGGCGATAGTTTTCTGGATGAATACCTTTTTTCATTTTTCTATGTTGTTATGTTTGATAATTGCTTTTTGCGATTTCAGCGTGCAAAATTACTAATAAAAGTGTTGCCAGCCAAACTTTTCGGCCAGTTTTTCCGCCTCAACGCTTTTTTCGCACGATTATAATGGCGGTTTGGAATAAAATTGCGATATTTGCAGAAAGTTTCCACAGCGATGGCTTCCGACATAGAGACCCACCCATTCGAGCCCTGGCTGCCCCACGACGCGCGCCTGCTCATGCTCGGCACCTTCCCCCCGGCGAGGAAGAGGTGGTGCATGGAGTGGTACTATCCCAACTTCCAGAACGACATGTGGCGCATCTTCGGCCTTTGCTTCTTCGCCGACAAGGATCACTTCGTCGACCTTGAGCACAAGACGTTCCGCCTCGAAGAGATAAAGCGGACGCTGAGGGACAGACGGATAGCCATATTCGACACCGCGCTGCGCATACGCCGCACCCGTGGCAACGCCTCCGACAAGGATTTGGAGATAGTTGAGCCGGCCGACCTCGACCAGATGCTCGACTCGCTGCCGCAGCTTCGCGGTGTGCTGGCGGCGGGCCAACTGGCCACCAGCGTGTTCTCCACCCACTACGGCATCGACACGCGCCACCTGCGCATGGGCCAAAGCGCGGAGTTCAGCTACCAGGGCCGGCCTCTAAGGCTTTACCGAGAGCCCAGCAGCAGCCGCGCCTACCCTATGAGGGTGGAGCAGAAGGCCGAATACTACCAGAAAATGTTTGACGAAATACTATAACAAATGACTAAAAAGACAACCATCATCGGCATAGCCGGCGGAACAGGGTCGGGAAAGACCACAGTGGTGAGGCACATAGTGGAGGCGCTGCCACCCAACTTCGTCGACGTGGTGCCGCTCGACAGCTACTACAACGACACGACGGGCATGACCGACGAAGAGCGCAAGGCCATCAACTTCGACCATCCCGATGCCTTCGACTGGAAGTTGCTGATCAAGCAGGTTACCGAACTGCGCGACGGCCACTCAATAGAGCAGCCCACCTACAGCTACATACTCAGCAACCGGCTGCCGGAGACCATACACGTGGAGCCGAAACCGGTGATAATAATCGAGGGCATCATGACGCTCATCAACAAGAAGCTGCGCGACATGATGGACCTGAAGATATTTGTAGACTGCGACAGCGACGAGCGGCTCATCCGCAACATACAGCGCGACACGATAGACCGAGGCCGCACAGTGTCGATGGTGGTCGACCGCTATCTGAAAGTGCTCAAGCCGATGCACGAGCAGTTCATAGAGCCCACCAAACGCTACGCCGACCTGATCATACCGCAGGGCGGCGAAAACGAGAAGGGTATAGGAATACTCTGCAAATACATAGAGGGACTGGTCTGAGCCAGCTCCCGCGGCCTACTGCTGAGGCTCGTCGTCGGTTACCACCTCGGCGTCCTCCACGTGGCTCTCCTTCTCTATCTGCTTGCGGATGCTGTAAATCTTGATCGCGTCGATGCACTCCACCACGCCGTAGAACACCATGCACCAGCCGATGATCTGCAGCGGAAGCACGGCCGACTCCATCGGATAGAACACCACAACCACCGCCACGAGCAGGATAATCGTTGGCGGCAGCCAGAAGATGAAGGGCACGTGGGCAAACTGGCGTGCCTGGGCCAAAACCACATACTGATTGATGGCGCCGATCACGAGTATGGCTGCCAGAATATACATTACCCAAACGATAAACGTGGCTGTCATCAGCGTCAGCACCAGGCCGAGCACCATGCTGCCCAGACCCACTATGGGGAACTGGCCCGGCGTGCGGTACACCTTGCGGCCCTCGGCGTCAACAAGCATCGTCTTCTCCATCCGCCGCTTCTCCACATAGTAGGTGATGCAGCTTACCAAGCCGGTGACAAAGAACAATATGCCTATGCCCTTGGTCAGCCACGTCATCATGTCCTCACGAAACTGTATGAGCAGCATGCCCGCCACTATGGCCACAAGGGCGCGAAAGAATGAACTCCTGATTACTCTCATCTGTTGATTTTTGTTGTTTTCTACGGCAAAATTACATCAAAGATATGGAAAAAGCAAGAAATACAAATATAAAGTTGTACTTTTGCACTCCAAAAAGCAACAGAACACCATCATGACTAAACTATACTTGGTGCGCCACGGCGAAACCTACGACAACGCCGCACACCTGATGCAGGGCCAGACACAGGGCCAGCTCAACCCCAAAGGCATTGAGCAGGCCGAAGAAGTGGCCCGCAAGATGGCCGGCGAGCACATTGACGCCTTTGTGGCAAGCGACCTCAACCGCAGCATCGAGACTTGCCGCATCATAGCCCGACCCCACCACGCCACCGTGGAGACCACACCGCTGCTCAGGGAGCGCGACTGGGGCTCGTTCACTGGCCGCTACATCCCCGACTTGCAGCAGGTGGAGCACTGGCCCGACGACATCGAGCCTCTGCCGAAGCTACTGTCAAGGGCGCAGAACTTCCTGACGTGGCTGAAAGTAACCTACCCCAACCAGACAGTGCTGGCCGTAGGCCACGGCATAATCAACAAAGCCATACAGAGCGTCTACTTCAAGCGGCCGATGAACCAAGTGCAGCGCATGGACAACGCCGAGGTGCGCGTGCTGATGCTCTGACGGCAAGGGCCAGCGGCACTGGCGCAATCGCTGGAAACAGCCTCCGAAATCAACGTCCCACAATTGTGGAACGTTCGGTTCACAATTGTGAACCGTTGCGCCCTCAATTGTGAGTCGTTACAGCCCACAATTGTGGAACGACCACAAAAGTGGCTTCTTAACTTTGCTCTGACATCGATCTAACTTGCATTATTCATAGAGTACAGATATTACATTCTCCCTATGCAGGGGCCGTGTAGGTAGGGTTTGGACCGGCCCACATTAATGTTCGACTTCTTTTAAAAAAGGGTATAACATTGTTTGTGGGCCGGCCCTAACCCTACCTACACGGCCCCTGCAATTGACAGGTTTAACGAACACAATCTATGAATAATCCAGGCTAAAGCAGTGGCCGTGCCCTGTGCCGGCCATAATTAATGTCCGACCGATTTTAATGATTATCCTCATACAGCAGAAAACATCCCAATGCAGGGTGGAACCCTTATTAATGTTAGACCGCTTTAACCCAAATAGGTCGTTAGGAACAGACGATGCCAGAGGCATCATTTTCTTGAAAGACGCTTCCTAATGACCGATTTGGATTTAAAAAGGGAAAGCCCGCATTCGAGTCAGCTATGCGGGCATGATAAAACATCCACTTACAGAGAGTGCATCTTCTGTTTGGCCATCGCCCTGAGATTTTAACGAGAGTCAAATCAGCGGGATGTTGGCCTCCAAGCATTCGCGCCGCATCCGCTCAGGCCATATCGACGCTTGTATCTCGCCGATGTGAGCCTTGTGGAGCATCACCATGCACAGGCGGCTCTGCCCTATTCCGCCGCCGATGCTGAGCGGCAGACTGCCCTCGAGCAGCTTCTTGTGGAAGTAGAGCTGGGCGCGCTCCATGGCGTTCTCCTCCTTGAGTTGGCGCAGCAGAGCCTCGCGGTCGACACGGATGCCCATCGAACTGAGCTCAATGGCGTGGCCAAGCACCGGATACCACACAAGTATGTCGCCATTCAGCCCCGCCTTGCCATTCTCGGCCACGGTGCTCCAGTCGTCGTAGTCGGGGGCGCGGCCGTCGTGCTTTTTGCCGTCCGACAACTTGCCGCCTATGCCCTCGACAAACACCGCACCCCACTGGCGGCATATCTCGTCCTCGCGCTCCTTGGGCGAGAGGTTGGGATAGAGGTCGAGCAGGTCTTGGCTGTGGATGAAGTGTATCTCGCGCGGCAGGAAAGGCTGCAGCTGCGTGTAGGTGGAGCAGGCCAGATATTCCGTGCGCAGGATGGCCGAATAGATGCGGCGCACCACGTCCTCGAGGAAGCCGATGGTGCGTTGTTCGCGGGTGATCACCGCCTCCCAGTCCCACTGGTCGACGTATAGCGAGTGCAGGTTGTCGAGCTCCTCGTCGGCCCGGATGGCGTTCATGTCGGTGTAGATGCCGTAGCCCTCGGCCACGCCATACTCCGCCAGCTTCAGCCTTTTCCACTTGGCAAGCGAGTGAACCACCTCGGCCTTTGCCTCGCCCAAGTCTTTAACGGGGAAGGTTACGGGACGCTCCACCCCGTTCAGGTCGTCGTTGATGCCAAGCCCTTTCAGCACGAAGAGCGGTGCCGTAACGCGGTGGAGCCGCAGTTCGGTCGACAGGTTCTGCTGGAAGAAGTCCTTTATCAGCTTTATGCCTTGTTCGGTGTGCTTCAAGTCTATAAGTGGATGGTAGCCCTCGGGCTTTGTCAGTTTGCTCATGGTCGTGTTGTTTCGTTTGACTAATTGGCTGCAAAGGTAACAATATTATGCAACAGTGCAAACGAAACAGCCAAGATTATTTCTTTTTGCCACATATTTTTATCTAAACTTGGCAATTTGACACCACGAAAGGCCTGTTATGCAAAATAAATTCAGCCCCATTCTTGCCCGATTCAATTAAAAGTGCTATCTTTGCACAGTTTTTGGCTCCGTAGCTCAGCTGAATAGAGCGTCAGATTCCGGTTCTGAAGGTCCAGGGTTTGAATCCCTGCGGAGTCACACAAGAAAAGCATGAGATTTCATAAGTTGTGAAATCTCATGCTTTTTCTAAACCCAACGAAACCTCCCCTTGTGAGCATTAAGCCCATAGACCACGAACGAATGAGACTTTCTTTGAAATCTCCGTCACATTGTTTTTACCGGTCTTCATCATAGTTCTGCCCTACTAAGGCTTGCTTTATGAAACCTATATTCTTTTACTAACCACGAATCATCGTTATCATCATCTTGAAGCGTTGGGCGGCGTTGACGCTGTGGCGTGCGCCACTCGGTATTACGAACGCCTCACCAGTCTTGATGACGTGCTTCGTGCCTTCCACTGTCAACTCCATCTCGCCGTCGATGACCTGGATGAGTGCATCGTAAGGTGCGAGGTGCTCGCTGAGCCCCTGACCAGCGTCGAAGCTAAAGAGTGTCACGCTGCCTGAGTCGTTATGGATGAGTTCCTTGCTCACCACTCCGCCTTCTGCATAGGCAATCACCTCGTTCTCGCTGAATACCTTTCCTTTCTCTAATCTCATAGCTTTTATCTCCTTTACTTTTAGTTGTTGTTATACTTCTTATTAGTTGCAGTGCAAAGCCCGTGCCATATGATGTTTTGCGAATCGGGTGGTAACTTTTGTTACCGAATGAGGCGCAACCAACTCATAATGTCATTAAGCTTATGTGAATTTGTCAGCATCTACTGTCGATAATCATTCATGCAAGAAGTGCTTCCGGGCAAATTCCAAGTCTTGGATTACTTCCATTGTGCCAAGGTAATTTCCCGTCTGGTCGTGCACGGCCATGTAGTTGACAAGTGTAGGATGCCCATTCTTGTTCATCCAGACAGGAACTTGGTCACGACGGCCATTGCGGAAGTCGTCGATAATCTTGCGGACCATAGGTTCAACCTTTGGCGGATGGCAGGTGAACACCTCACGTCCGAGAGCCATCAGTGGACGCTTAAACACTTTCGGCCCTTCGTTGAAATAGCGGTTGATGTTGTCGGCATCTACAAAAGTTATCTCAAGAGGCAGTGTGTTGAGCATTGCCCTAAGCTGCTCAAGGGTAAACTGTCCGGTAGGAAGGGTGATTGTGTCTTGGTTGGAGATTTGAGGTTGGAGATTTGAGGCTTGAGCAACCGCACTCTTATTAGTCTCAGCTTCTTCCCAGACCACAGGCTTCACGCCAAGGCATACGGCATAGTCCTTTGCGTCCTGATAGATTTGCATCCACTCTTCCTCTGTGAAGTTGGCTGCACAGACGGGGAAAAGGATGTTAGCCTCTTTGTAAATCATCTCATTGGCACGCTGGAGCACAGCGCGCACACGGTTCTTCCATTCGTCATCGTGATTGTCGCTTTTTGATAGTGTTGACAACTCTGCGCGTATCTCATCATCAAGTGTCCACATAACCTGCGACGGGCCGATGATGCCATAACGGACGTTGAGTACGGGATAGAGCAAGTCGCCTTTCTTGGCATAGTGGATGGCGACCTCACGGATGTGTGTCAGCGTTTCTGAGCAATCCTCGCCACGACCAAGCTCCATACGAGCCTTGGCGATTAATGTTTTCAAAGCCTCATTCTCTCGGGTGAATGTCTGCAAAGGATGACCAGCCTTTGAAGTCAGTTCCGCACTTTTGCCTGTATTGTCCTTAGCCATTGCTATAGTGGAATGCTCCTGCTCTTTGGCAGCCTCAAAGTGGCTCATCAACTCATCGTGGCGGTAATGCTCCTCTCCATTGGTCGCCCCATGGAACAATGCCGAATGGACATCGCAGAGTTGCTGGACTTGGCGGAGTGGTGCGCCGCCACGTAAAAGCTCCTGCTCAGCATTCATAATCTCGGAAGCATCGACAGAGCTGAAGTCATTGACAAACTCTGCACGGACGGTTTCCAAGGGCTCGCCGTTGTTCAGGCGTACGAGATAACCTTTGAGAAGTTCAAGACGCTTATTCTTTTCGTCTATAGAATCAACAGGATTGGCCTGACCCTCATTCTTTTTTACAGTTGATGGTAATCCAACAACCGTGAAGCCAGCATCTGTAAACCGCTTTACAATCTCCTTCAAGTCAACCTTGCGGAACTTGGCACCCTTGGGAATCGTCATCAGTTTGCCAACTGAATTAATCACCGCTTTCTTGCGTATCTCGCCAAAGCCGAGCCCTGCCATAATATCGGCAACCTCCGGATACTCCTTTACCAATTCATAAACGCTCTTTCTTAAGTCCAATGTCTTAGCCATATCGTCCGTTGTTATAATTGTCATTTTTTACTTCATAATAATTGGGGCAAAGTTTATGCCATTCACCATTTATTATATATCGAGGTAACAAATGTGGCCTTTCCCTTGCATTTGACAGAAAACATTATTACTTTTGTGGCATGGAAGCAAAAGTCTTGGAAGCGTTGAAACTTTGTCCTGTCTTCGCAGGAATGAGTTTGGTGGAAATAGAGATAGCCATGAGCGGCGTGAAAAGCCGTCTTGTCAATTATGACCATCATGATATTTACGCCCTGACTGGTATGCCTTGCAATAATGCCGACATCATTGTCAGCGGTGAGCTCGTATGCCGTATGTCGTCGTTTTCAGGCAAGCAGGTGGAGGTTAGCCGTCTGAGGAAAGGCAACATAATCGCTCCCGCCTTTCTCTTTGGCAAAGACAACAAGATGCCCGTCGGTGTTGAGACAGCTACAGAAACTACTATCTTGCGCATCGGCAAGGACGCTTTCGCAAAATTGCTTCGCGACAACTGGCAACTGACTCAGAACTTTATCCATGTTTTGTCTAACATCAACGTATTCCTTACACGCAGATTGAGGGTTTTAAGCTTGATGACAGTCCGTGAGAAAGTGGCTTACTTGTTGTTGGACTTGTCAGAAGGACAAGGCTCAAACACCATTCATCTTGACCGCTCACGACAAGAAATCGCTGATTCTTTCGGCATTCAGAAATTCTCACTCATCCGTGTTCTCTCCGATTTCCAAAATGATGGTGCGATAAAGGTTGACGGAAAGGAGATTACCATTGTTGACAAAAACAAGTTGAGATAACTTTTCAACACTAAACTACTGCATTGAGTTTTTGTTTCATGTTCTACTTCTTTTCTCAGGCTCTTCCGACATTTGGAGCAACGTATATATAGTTACATTGGGCGTACGGCAGATTGTCTTATATAAAAACTAATAAAATGAAAGCGAGAATACTCATAGCCATTGCCACGCTGATGGTGGCACAGACGACCACGGCACAGCTGCCGCCTGTGTTTGGCGACGACACGGGCAACACGAGGCTCGACCAGATTTCACGAACCTACATCGCACCGAAAAGAGTTGTGTGGCAGAAAGGACACATCGGCGACACTGGCGTGCTTATGCGCCTCGGCACAGGGCAGGCGGCATTGGGACTGTCGCCCTTCTGCCTGATGACAAGCCACGGCGACACGGCATCGGTGCTGCTCGACTATGGGCGCGAGCTGCACGGAGGACTGAAGCTCGTGGCGGGCAAGGCCACGTCGGCGAGCGTGATGATGCGCCTGAGGTTTGGCGAGAGCGTGGGCGAGGCGATGGCCGAACCCGACAATGGCAACAACCGCAAAGGCTTCGCCACCAACGACCATGCCACACGCGACTTCACGCTGCGAGTGCCGCGCTACGGACAAATTGAAGTGGGTTCCACGGGCTTCCGCTTCGTGCGCATCGACCTGTTGCCAACATCGAAGGGCGACAGCGCAAGCGTGCAACTCTGCGAGGCTGAAGCCATACTGCGGGCACGCAATTTGCCATACGTGGGCTCGTTCCACTCGAGCGACAGCCGGCTCGACAGCATCTGGCTGACTGGAGCCTACACTGTTCACCTGAACATGCAGGAGTATCTGTGGGACGGCATAAAGCGCGACCGCATAGTCTGGCTCGGCGACATGCATCCCGAGGTGCAGACCATAATGACCGTGTTCGGCCAGAACGACGTGGTGGAGCGGTCGCTCGACCTGGCTTGCAGCCAATATCCACTGCCCAAATGGCTCAACGGCATGAGCAGCTACTCGCTGTGGTACCTCATCATACAGCACGACTGGTATATGCACGGAGGCGACCGCGACTTCCTCAATCGGCACCACGACTACATCGCCACGCTGATTGACAAGATTGACTCGCGCGTTGACGCCGACGGCACCGAGCACCTGACTGGCGTGCCTGAGGGGAAAGAGGGCAGCCGCTTCCTCGACTGGCCATCCACACCCAACAAGCAGGGCGTTGAGGCTGGCTATAGAGCCTTGATAGTGTGGACCATGAACGACGCAGAGCAACTTTGCAAGGTGCTGGGAGACACGGCAAGGGCTGAGAGATGCCGCGACATCAGGCACAGGATAATGCGGAAGACTCTGCCCGACAACCAACTGAAGCAGGCCGCCGCGCTGATGGCGATAGCGGGAATGGAGGATGCGAAGAAAGCTTGCCGCAACGTGATAATGCCGGGTGGAGCCAAAGGCTTCTCCACATTCTACGGCTACTACATGCTCGAGACTTTGGCAATGGCAGGACAATACGAGCAGGCCATCGACATCATACGCCAGTATTGGGGCGCGATGCTCGACTTGGGCGCGACGACTTTCTGGGAGGACTTCGACATCGACTGGACCCGAAACGCCGCACGCATCGACGAGCTGACGCCACCGGACAAAGTGGACATCCACCGCGACTACGGCAACTACTGCTACCTGAGCTACCGCCACTCGCTCTGCCACGGATGGGCCAGCGGCCCTACGGCATGGCTGACGCGCCACGTGCTCGGCATCGAGGTGGTGGAGCCTGGCTGCCGCCGGCTGCGCATCAGGCCGCACTTGGGCAACCTCCAGTGGGCCGAGGGCACATTCCCCACCCCACTCGGCACGGTCAAGGTGCGCCATGAGCGCATGGCCGACAGCAAGATAGCCACCACGGTGGACGCGCCTGACGGCATCACAATAGAGCAATAGCCACAAGCAAAGGGGCATCCCCACTGTCGGAGGATGCCCCTTTCTTGCCATAGTGGACATAGTGGGATTCGAACCCACGTCCGATAAGGAAACCATGCGCTTTCTACATGCTTATTCCGGACTTTGGTTTTCGTGCGACAGCAAGACCCGGACCACCAACTGCCGCCTTATCCCCTAAAACTTCATCAGCCCGACGGGGCTCAAGCTGACTATTTCCGATTTAACCTGCACCGCTTGATCCTCTGATTCGGAACAACATCATTGGAGCGATGTCTCGTTCCACCACCTTGTGGCGGAATTGAGCCAGTGATCTACTGTGCTTCGATCAGGCAGCGAGAGCGTAGTTGTTTTCGCCAATTAATTTTCGACTGATAGTATTCAGGAGCCACCGGTCAAAGCTCCGCATGCTTACGCACCATCTCATCTCACCGTCAAATCCAGATATGCCCGTATGAGTGATGATGCACTGTGTGGCGCGCCCGCCACCCCATTGCGAGTTGCAAAGGTAGAGGTTTCAGTTGAAACCACCAAACTTTTGGTTCACTTTTTGGCCTTGTACGTACGATAGACCAGATAACTGCCGTCGGCCATGAAGCTGACCTCGGTGCCGAGGCAGCTGTTCAGCGTGCCCTGCCACCACTGCGAGTAGGGATAGGCTTGCCACTTCAGTCCGCTGCTCTGGAGCCTCTTGCAGGTCAGGTTGAATATCGACATCTGCTGTCGGGGGAACGTTGTCAGGCGGGAGTCGCCATGATGGGCTGTGAAGAATCCCCAATCGGTGAGCATGACTGGGTCGATGTGGAAGTTCTCGCGATAGAAGTCGAGCAGCGAAATGTTGCCTATGGTGTGGTCCTCACGCTTGCCCGTGGCTCCGAGATAGGCCACACTGGGCCGCCCCTCGTGCCCATTGAGGGTCTGAAGCAGGAAGCGCGTGGCCTTGGTCAGGTCGTTGTAGTCCTGCTCGGTAACGTGGTGGATGATTGATGCGTACTCTTTCTCCAGTCCTGCGGGCATGCTGTCGCCGTCGCCCACGTCGTCGATGGCGTGGCGGCGCAGCAGTTGCTCCACGAGTTGAGGCTCGCGCTGCAGCAACGACTCTATGGCGTGGTCGCAGCAGACAAGCCTCTTCGCCCCCCTGAGCACAGCGAGCGGCAGCTCATGGGTGGGGAACGAGCCGTCGGCAAGCACCACAGCGTCGAACTGTGGCAGAGTTTGGGCGAAATATTCAGTGTTGTTCATTGGGTTTTGGTTTCAGAGTTCATCATTCTGCGCCACTTGAAGTAGCCCATGATGGCTATCACGACATAGAGGGCGTAGAGGCCGGCGGTGAATGGCAGCCCCTTGTAGACGTAGAGGGCGGCCAGCTCGCTGTCGATAACAATCCACAACCACCACTGCTCCAGATATTTCCGGGCGAGCCACCAGAGGCCAACGATGCTCAGGGCGTTGCCAAAGGAGTCGAGCACGGGCACATTGGAGTTGGTGAAGTGGATGAGCACCAAGTAGATGCCGCCCCAAGCCACGAGGAAGAGCAGCAGCGAGACGGGCAGGATGCTGCGCTTCACGTGGGTGATAGGCATCTCGGCATCGTCGCCCTGCCCACGCTTCCGCCCGAACTTCCACACCAAGAGACCGTAGATGGCGGCCAGGGCGTAGTAGACCTGCATACCGAAGTCGGCGTAGAGGCCCGCGTCGAGGTAGACGAACATGTAGGTTACGGGCATGATGATGCCCGTAACCCACAGCCATATCGACGCGCGGTACTCCTGGTAGATGTAGACGAGGCCGATTACAGTGCCCAGAATGTCGAGCCAGTTGAGCTGCTCCATCAGAAGTTCACGCTCAAGTGGCCCATCAGGTTGAACGGAGCCGACGGGGCGAAGCCGGCAGCGCCGAAGTCGCGTATGCCCCAGTTGTTGACGGCCACGATTGAACCGTCGCTGGCCTTCTCGAGCTGTGGCGCGGCCCAGCCGTTGTTGTCGTACTTCGAGTTGAAGATGTTGTAGAGCGTGAGGCCGACGGTGACGCTCTTCACTCCGAACTTGGGCAGTGAGAAGTTATAGCTCAGGTCGATGTTGGTGTTGAAGTGGTCGCCCAGCATGAGCGTCTCGTGGGTCTCGTTGCCGATGGCGTCGTGGCAGGTCATGGTCTTGAAGTCGGTGTTGGTCAGATACTGCTCGCCCACATATTGGCTCTGTATGCTCGCATTGAAGCCACGATAGCTGAACGTGAAGATGTTGTTGAAGATAACGTCGGGCGAGAACGAGGTGTGGGTGTCGCCGAGGTTGACTGTCGACTCATCGTCGAGGCTCACGGTCCAGTCCTTGTTGATGCTGCGCGAGAACGTGGCGTTCAGGTCCCAGCGGAACCAGTCGACGGGTTTCCACGCGCCTTCCAGTTCGATGCCCTCGCGATAGGAGCGGCCGCTGTTGTCGTTGCTGGCCACCATCTCGCCTATCTCGTTGAGCGCGCCAGTGAGCACATACTGGTGGTTGTAGTACATATAATATAGGTTGACACCGGCCGAGAACTTCTCGCTCTGATACTTGTAGCCCAGCTCCCAGTCCTGCAGCTTCTCGGCCTTCAGGTGGTTCACCATGTTGTCTTGGTAGTCGTTGCGCGTGGGCTCCTTGTGGCTGATGCTGTAGCTCAGGTAGGCGCGGTTGTTCTGGTCGATCTGCCAGTTGAGGCCGGCCTTGGGGTTGAAGAAGTCGAAGTCGTCGTGACCCCAGATCACCTTGCTGTCGTAGTGGCCGTAGTGGTCGTCGGGGTTCTGCATGCGGTAGCCCACGTGGCGGTACTGCAGGTCAACGTATGCGCTCAGCCCGCGCCAGAATGTCCACGAGGCCTTGCCGTAGACGTTCAGATCCGACTTCCACGCGCGGTCGCGGTAGTACTCATAGCCGGGATAGAACACCTCGGTCATCTGCTTGGCCCAGAGCACCTCGCCGTAGTGGTCGCCGATGTACTTGTTCCAGCCGCCTCCCACGGTGGCAGTGAAGTTGCTGCGGTTGTTGTAGTTCAGGCTGGCGATGGCGCCATAGAGGTCGTTGTCCATGCTCTTCAGTCGCGTCAAGTCCGACTCCACCTGTCCCAACCCGTATTTAGAGTAGTCCTCGCCAGCCTGATACTGCTGGTAGTAGCCGTGGCCCTTGGTGTAGTGGAGGGTTACGTTCGAGTTCCAGAAGCGGTTGTAGGTCTGCGTCCATATCAACTGGTAGTTCTGCTGGTGGTAGTTGTCGGTCTGGTCCTTATAGTATAATGTGTTGCCAGCGTCGTCGGTGTATTCTCCACACGAGTTGTAGCGGCGGCCATAGAGAGCCTGCTCATACTTCGATGTGTAGTTCCACGCGTGGTAGGTGCGCTCGGTGCCGTTCCACGTGATCAGCTTCACCATGGTGCGGTCGCCGAAGTAGCCTCCCTGCAGGAAGTAGCTGTTCAGCCGTGTGTCGGCGCGGCGGAGGTAGCCCTTAGAGCCGATGTTGGACAGGCGGCCCTGCAGTCCCCAGTGGCCCTTGATCAAGCCGGTGCCGAAGCGCACCGTCTCCTTGTGGCTGTAGTAGGAGCCCGCGCTGAGGTCGATGCCCACGAACGGCTTGGTGCCGATGTTCTCGGTCTGCATGTTGATGGTGGCTCCGAAAGCGCCCGCGCCGTTGGTGGAGGTGCCGGCGCCACGCTGTATCTGCATGCTCTGCACCGACGAGGCCAAGTCGCCCATGTTCACCCAGAACACTTGCGAGCTCTCGGCGTCGTTGACGGGCACGCCGTTGGCGGTGATGTTGATGCGCGATGGGTCGATGCCACGCACGCGGATGCTGGTGTAGCCGATGCCGTTGCCAGCGTCGGAAGTGGTGGTAACAGAAGGTGTGAGCGACAGCAGGTAGGGTATGTCCTGCCCGAAGTTGACGGCCTTGAGCTGCTGTTGCGACAGTGTGCTGTAGGCCATAGGTGTCTTGTTGCCCGCGCGGGTCGACACCACCTGCACGCCCTGCAGCTGGTAGGTTCGGGTTGAGTCGATGGTCTCAGCCTGGATTGACGATGCCACGCACGCGAGCGCGGCAATGGCGATGAAAGCTTTTTTCATGCTTTACTTGTAGTGAAACAATTAAACTTAAAGGGTTTCGCCTTTCCCTGCGCCGGCATTATCCGTATCAGGTTCCATGGGTCTAATCTCAGCCGGGCCAAACAGCCCAGCACCCCTTAGCAAGCATTTTGCTTGCCGGGTGCAAAAGTAATGCTATTTTGCCAAACGGCCAAATTTTTCTTTCACGATGGTGGTTTTTTCAAGCGAGACAGCCATTGCCACGGACAATTTGGCCCCTGTCATCATCTTTCATCAATTGATAATCACGTTGTTTTCAATTGAAACTCACGTGAGTATCAATTGGAGCAAACCAGTAAAAGACAGTCTTAGTTTGCTGCAAAGTTACTAAAAAGATTGGTTACGATGCCAGCATGAAACAGAAAAAGTCAACAATCCTTACAGTAAAAGACAGTCGGTTTGTTACGGGGCTTTCGTAATCGTGTTACGGAGGCTCCGTAATCCGATTACTAAATTTGTGTACAATTTTCGTAATAGCGTTACGGGATATGCTTACATTTTCCGTAATCCTTGTTTCGCCAGTCTCTGCCTTTCCGACAGCCGTCGAAAGTGGATTGTTTTGTCATGCCAGAAAGCTCTTCCACAGCCCAACGCCCATAAAAAACGCTTTGAAACAAAAATTAAACCCGAAAACTTGCACACGTGGAAGAAAAGATGTATTTTCGCAATCGGTAACGAGAAAAATTAAAAACACAACATAATTAAAAACACCGACGAGATGAAGAAGTATAATTTTAACGCGGGACCATCGATGCTGCCCCGCGTGGTCATCGAGAACACAGCAAAGCAGATTTTGGACTTCAACGGCAGCGGCCTGTCGCTGATGGAGATTTCGCACAGGGCCAAGGACTTCCAACCCGTGGTGGACGAGGCTGTGGCACTAATCAAGGAGCTGCTCGACGTGCCTGAGGGCTACTCGGTCATCTTCCTGGGTGGTGGCGCCTCGCTGCAGTTCATGCAGATTCCAGCCAACTTCCTGATCAAGAAGGCTGGCTACGTCAACACTGGCACGTGGGCCAAGAAGGCAATGAAGGAGGCCAAACTCTTCGGCGAGGTCGTGGAGGTGGCGTCGTCGGCCGACGACAACTATACCCATCTGCCAGAGATCAAGGAGATACCCGCCGACCTCGACTATCTGCACCTGACGAGCAACAACACCATCTTCGGCACCGAGCTGCGCGAGGACATCGACTCGCCAGTGCCTCTGATTGCCGACATGTCGTCCGACATCATGAGCCGCCCCGTCGACGTGTCGAAATACACGGCCATCTATGCCGGAGCGCAGAAGAACATGTCGATGGCCGGCGTTACGGTCATCATCCTGAAGGACGACATGCTGGGCAAGGCGCCACGCGAGTTGCCCACAATGATCGACTACCGCACTCACGTGAGCAAGGGCTCCATGTTCAACACGCCGCCAGTGGTGCCCATCTACTCGCTGCTTGAGACCATGCGCTGGGTGAAAGAGCAAGGCGGAGTGAAAGAGATGGACCGCCGCGCCCACGAACGCGCCGACATCGTCTACGGCGAGATCGACCGCAACAAGCTCTTCCACGGCACTGTCGAAGAGAAGTCGCGCTCACTGATGAACATCTGCTTCGTGATGAACGAGGAGTACAAGGATTTGGAGAAGCCGTTCCTCGACTTTGCCACCGAACGTGGCATGGTGGGCGTGAAAGGCCACCGCAGCGTGGGCGGATTCCGCGCCAGCTGCTACAACGCCCAGACACTGGAAGGCGTCAACGCTCTCGTGAAGTGCATGCAGGACTTCGAGCGCGAGCACTAAACCATCAACAACAATCGGTCTGATTGGCTCAACCAGACCAATCAGACCGATAAGACCAATCCCAAAAATCAAAAAAACCATGAAGATACTTATAGCAACCGAGAAACCCTTTGCACCAGCGGCAGTAGAGGGCATACGCCGCGAGGCTGAGGCAGGTGGCCACGAGGTGACCCTGCTGGAGAAATACACCGACCGCCAGCAACTCTTAGACGCCGTGAAAGACGCCGACGCGCTGATAGTGCGCTCCGACAAAATCACACCCGAGGTGATTGACGCGGCCAAACAACTGAAAATCATCGTTCGCGCCGGAGCTGGCTACGACTCCATCGACACCGACTACGCCAAGCAGAAAGGCGTGGTGGTGGAGAACACGCCGGGGCAGAACGCCAACGCCGTGGCCGAACTGGTGTTCGGACTGCTGGTCTACACCGTGCGCAACTTCTTCAACGGCAAAGCCGGCACCGAGCTGAAAGGCAAGCGGCTCGGCATACTCGCTTTCGGCAACGTCGGACGCAACGTGGCACGCATAGCCAAGGGCTTCGGCATGGAGGTGTCGGCCTACGACGCTTTCTGCCCTGCCAGCGTGATTGAGGCCGCAGGGGTGAAAGCCGTGGGCAGCAACGAGGAACTGTTCCAGAACAACGACATCGTCTCGCTCCACATCCCTGCCACTCCCGAGACCGTCAAGAGCATCGGTCGCCAGCTTGTGGGGCTGATGCCTAAGAACGGCATACTCATCAACACCGCCCGCAAGGAGGTGATCAACGAGCCGGAACTGCTCCAGCTGCTCAACGAGCGCACCGACCTGAAGTACATAGCCGACATCAAGCCCGATGCCGACGCTGAGTTCCAGAAGCTGGAGGGCCGCTACTTCGCCACCCCGAAGAAGATGGGCGCACAGACCGCAGAGGCCAACACCAACGCCGGAATAGCAGCCGCAAGGCAGATAAACGCTTTCTTCCGCGACGGCGACACCAAGTTCCAGGTGAACAAGTAAGCACACATTATTCTAATAAACTTATTATACTATGGCAACAGTAAAACCTTTCAAGGGCCTGCGCCCACCAAAGGACCTTGTGGAGAAAGTGGAGAGCCGCCCCTACGACGTGCTCGACTCTGAGGAGGCACGCCAAGAGGCTGGCGACAACGAGATGAGCCTCTACCACATCATCAAGCCGGAGATAAACTTCGAGCCCGGCACCAGCGAGTACGACCCGCGCGTCTACGACGAGGCCGCACGCCAGTTCAAGAAGTTCCAGGAGAAGGGATGGCTCGTTCAGGACAAGGATGAGCACTACTACATCTACGCCCAGACCATGAACGACAAGACGCAGTATGGAATAGTGGTGGGAGCCTACGTGCCCGACTATCTGAACGGTGTGATCAAGAAGCACGAGCTGACGCGCAAGGACAAGGAGGAGGACCGCATGAAACACGTCCGCGCCACCAATGCCAACATGGAGCCGGTGTTCTTCGCCTATCGCGACGACCAGGTGCTGATCGACTTGCTCAACCGCTACGCCACAACCGAGCCGGAATACGACTTCATAGCGCCCATCGACGGATTCCGCCACCGCTTCTGGGTGGTGAGCGACGCGAATGACATCAAGACCATAACCGACGAGTTCGCCAAGATTCCAAATCTCTACATCGCCGACGGCCACCATCGCAGCGCGGCAGCAGCGCTGGTTGGAGCCGAGAAGGCCAAGCAGAACCCCCACCACACGGGCAAGGAGGAGTACAACTACTTCATGGCCGTGTGCTTCCCCGCAAGCCAGCTCACCATACTCGACTACAACCGCGTGGTGAAGGACCTGAACGGCATGACTTCGGAGGAGTTCCTCCGCAAGCTCGACGACGACTTCCTCGTGCAGCCCAAGGGCGAGGAGGAGTACCATCCGCAGCATCTGCACGAGTTCTCGCTCTACCTCGACGGCCAGTGGTACAGCCTGACGGCACGTCCGGGCACCTACGACGACCTCGACCCAATAGGCGTGCTCGACGTCGACATCTCGAGCCGACTCATCCTCGACAAGCTGATGGGCATCAAGGACCTGCGCTCCGACAAGCGCATCGACTTCGTGGGCGGACTGCGCGGCCTGAAGGAGCTGAAGCGGCGCGTCGACGACGGCGAGATGCGCTGGGCCCTGGCCCTCTATCCCGTAACGATGCACCAGATAATGAACATAGCCGACAGCGGAAAGATCATGCCGCCAAAGGCAACATGGTTTGAGCCGAAGCTGCGCTCAGGTCTGATAGTGCACAAACTCTCTTAGGAATGGACGACAGCTACCAGACCATCGACAACAACGTGGGCGAGGGATTCTACTCTGAGAAGCGGAGCAAATTCCTCGCCTTCGCTCATCATGTCGGCTCGGCAGCCGAGGCCATGGCCATCGTGGCGCAATATCGAAAGAAATACTACGACGCGCGCCACTGCTGCTACGCCTACGTCATCGGCGACGGCACGGAATACAGGGCCAACGACGACGGCGAGCCATCGTCGACAGCCGGCAAGCCGATACTGGGGCAGATACACTCCGCCGCACTCACCGACGTGCTCATCGTTGTGGTGCGATACTATGGTGGCGTCAACCTCGGCACGGGCGGTCTCATAGTGGCCTACCGCACCGCCGCGGCCGACGCCATCGCCCATTCCACCATCGTAACGCGGGTGGTGGAGGAGCAAGTGAGCTACACCTTCCCCTACGTGATGATGAACAGCGTGATGCGCATAGTAAAGGAGCTGCAGCCCAGAATCGTCAGCCAGCAGTTCGACAACACCTGCACCATAGTCCTTAGCATAAGGAAAAGCAAGGCCGACGAACTTAAATTGCGACTTGGCAAACTTTCTTTCGAATAGATTTTGCAGTTTCAAATTTAATTCATAACTTTGCACCCGAAAAGGAAAGTTGGCAGAGTGACCGAATGCGCTGGACTCGAAATCCGGTATACCCCTTTCGGGTATCGGGGGTTTGAATCCCTCACTTTCCGCCAAAAGCAGGGAGACCCACCGACGGGTTTCCCTGTTTTTTGTTGCATATATGCTCTCTTTCGGCCAAAGAAGCATTGTTTGCAAGACCAAAATTGAAGAAAAGTGTATTTTTAGTTCGCTCTTTTCGTAGGAAAAGTGTATTTTTGCAACGTCAAAAACGTAGGAAAAGTGTATGTTGTACCGAAAGATAGAAAAAGAAATACGTAGTTACTTGACGTCAGGTACCAATAAGATGCTCATTGTAGACGGAGCGCGTCAAGTGGGAAAGTCGTTTATAATCA
This sequence comes from uncultured Prevotella sp., assembly GCA_964602785.1. Lineage (GTDB taxonomy): Bacteria > Bacteroidota > Bacteroidia > Bacteroidales > Bacteroidaceae > Prevotella. The sequence continues at coordinate 69,111 of CAZRSL010000002.1, read as the reverse complement.
GGCATATTGGCTCCGATATGTTTGCAAACTATATCGAAGTGAACATGGAAGAGGACAAGCTTGGAGACCGGCTGTTTGCTAATGTCAGGACTGTTGACGATTTCTATCTTGCCCTAAGCACTATCTTTGGCGACAGAATGGGCAAGAAAGCCGACACTTTAGTCTTTATAGATGAGATTCAAGCCTACCCGCAGTTGCTGACACTGGTGAAGTTTCTTGTGTCTGAAGGAAAATTCACGTACATTGCCAGTGGATCGCAACTTGGCATTACCCTTCAAGAGACCCAATCCATCCCCATTGGGAGTTTCGACAGGTTGAAAATGTATCCACTCGACTTTGAGGAATACCTCATAGCTAATAATGTTGGCGCTGCCGCTATCGAAACCATGCGAAAGAACTTCAATGAAAGAATTCCACTTCCAGATGCAATCCACAATAAAATAATGGACTTGTTTCGTAAATATTTGCTTGTTGGCGGACTGCCTGAATGCGTCGACCATTTCATAAAAGACAGCAACATCTACAATATCCGTCAGTTGCAAGACGAAATCCACAACCTATACATGAGAGACGCGGCAAAATATGAGGAAGACAACGGCAAAAAGCTCAAGATACGCAGAATTTACGAAATGATACCTTCCAATCTGAAAAACAAGAAGAAACGTGTGGTGGCTAAGGACATTGAGAATAAGAAAGGCAAACGGATGACAGACTATGAGGACGAATTCGACTATCTCGTCTCGGCGGGTATAGCACTGGAAGTTAAAGCCATCAGCCAACCAGTCTATCCCCTTGTGCAAAGTGCTGGCAAAAATCTGTTGAAACTTTACCTAAACGATGTGGGAATGTTGACAGGCATACTCTACAAGACCAATATCAAGCCCGTAATGGACGACATGACGAGCATAAACCTTGGAGCTGTATACGAGTCGGTTGTAGCACAGGAACTCAAGGCCCACGGATTCAGCCTCTATTATTACGACAACAAAAAGACAGGCGAGGTGGACTATCTTGTAGACGAAAGCGACAGTGTCTCAGTGTTGCCAATAGAGGTGAAATCGGGCAAGGACTACCGCATACACAGTGCGCTCGACAAGTTCCTTTCCAACAAGGACTATGGAATTAAAAGAGCAATGGTAATGTCAAATGAGAAAAATGTATTTACGGAAGGGGGAATTGATTATCTGCCCATCTACGATGTGATGTTCCTGAGGCCTTAATCTACTCTGTCCCTAACCCTTTGAGAGGCACATCCCATTTTAAAAGGTATAGGCAATGCCTGTAAAAACAAATTCACCAAAAAGTTAGGCCAAATGAAATAGATTTGATACTTTTGCGGCAAGAAAACTACTTCCTCAGTCTATGAAACCTAAAAGAATGCGGGGTGCCGTGGTGTGCCTGCTCATCGTGATTGGCCTGTTCGGCTACATAGGGTGGATAATGGGTGTGTCCGAGATGCTCAACACCATCATGCACACGGCCCACGACCTGCTGCTCAACACGTGTTTCTACCTCATGGCCATCTGCGTGCTCACTGGGGCGCTGGGCAAGCTCTTCATAGAGTTTGGCGTGGTCGACCTGATAGAGCGTGCACTGCGTCCGCTCATGCGCCCGCTGTTCCACCTGCCGGGGGTGGCGTCGCTCGGCGCGGTGCTGACGTTCCTGAGCGACAACCCCGCCATAATCACACTGGCCAAGGACGTCCACTTCAGCAGCTACTTCAAAAAATACCAGTACATCTCGCTCACCAACTTCGGCACAGCCTTTGGCATGGGCCTCATCGTGATAGTGTTTATGATGGGGCAAGGCTACATGGCCGAGCCGCTGATAGGCTTCTTGGGAGCCTGCGTGGGCAGCATGGTGTCGACGCGCTGCATGCAGCATCTGGTGCTGAAGGCCTATCCACAATACAAGACAGAGAGTGCGCTTGACTCGCAGAAGTTCAAAGAGATGCCAGTGAAGACGATACACGACGAAGAGAAGTCGACATTCCTGCGCACGCTCAACTCGCTGCTCGACGGCGGCAAGTCGGGCGTTGAGGTGGGCGTGGCCATCATCCCGGGCGTGCTAATCATCTCCACGCTCGTCATGGTGCTCACGTTCGGCCCGGGCGAGGGCGGCGTATACACGGGCAAGGCATACGAGGGAATAGAACTGTTGCCCATATTGGCCAACAAGCTCAACTTCATCCTCGACCCGTTGTTCGGCTTCAGCGACCCCCACCAGATAGCGTTCCCCATAACGGCCTTAGGAGCAGTGGGCGCGGCGCTGGGTCTGGTGCCCAACTTCGCCGCCCAAGGCTGGATCGACGGCAACGCCATCGCCGTGTGCACCGCCATCGGCATGTGCTGGAGCGGCTTCCTAAGCACCCACACCGCCATGCTCGACGCAATAGGCTACCGCGAGCTCACCTCGAAAGCCATCATCTCCCACACCATCGGCGGCCTATGCGCAGCCCTCGCCGCCCACCTGATGTATGTAGGGTGGATGTGGGTGTAGGGCTTTAGCTTATATTATTCATCATAATTTCCCGGGCAATTTCCGTAATCCGATTACGGGGGCGTATCAATAATGAGGCTGGCAACCTCATTTTTGATACACCCTTCGAACATGCGGATAATTATTTCCGCCCATATTCCAAGTGTAGTGGCCGCCCCTGTGGCGGCCACTACACTGAATGATTAACTCAGATGCCACCGATTAATATGTGGCATATACACAGGGTGCCAAAGTTGCAGAGTTAAACCGAAGCCGTGCTAAATGTTGCTAAATGTTATATTCGTTAATTGTTTTAAAAAAAACACTTACGGAGGTTTATTTTGAATAAATTTTTATAATTTTGCACTTAATGAAATAATATGAGATGGATGGCATACAAAAGATTTCTGATGTTGTCGTCGCCGACAGTGAAAGGAGAAACGAAATGCAACAAACAAATACTCTCGAAGAACACGTTTCATAATTATATCAAACTTTTAAGCTTATGAAGAAATTATTTACTCTTTTCATGGCGATTTTGGCAGGCACCAACATCTTCGCCGAGGCGGAAATGGTACAGGAAGCTGACTCCACAACGGGTCTGGGCAAACCCGCCGCCGTGCTCACCACCAATGCCGACAACACCATCACGCTGCGCTTCACCTATGTGCCTGACACCACCACGCTTGTTACGACTGGCGACGGTGCCTACGCGCTCAACGAAGGCACCACCGCTCCAGGATGGACAAGCAACCAGAATAGCCCCATTGATTCTGTGGTGATAGACCCTGTCTTCGCCAACGCTCGTCCCACGAGCACCTATCGTTGGTTCTACCGCTTGAACAAGGTCACCAAGATACAGGGTCTTGAGAACCTCAACACCTCAGCGACAACCAACATGCAGTATATGTTTGGCAATTGCGCCGCGCTCGACACGCTCGACGTGAGCGCCTTCGACACCCGCCGTGTGAAGGACATGAGCTACATGTTCTGGTACTGCGGCGGTCTGACCTCGCTCAACCTCAAGGGCCTACGCACTGACAGCGTGACCGCCATGAACAACATGTTTCAGAACTGCTCCAAGCTCGAAACGCTCGACGTGAGCGGCTTCGACACCCGCAACGTGAAAAACATGGGCAGCATGTTCAGCGGCTGCTCCGGCCTCACGTCTCTCGACGTAACCAAGTTTGTTACAGACAGCGTGACCAGCATGTCGAGCATGTTCAGCGGCTGCTCCGGACTCACGAGTCTTGACGTGCGCAACTTCAACACCTCGAAGGTCACCACCATGGGCTACATGTTCCAGCGTTGCTCCGGCCTTACGTCTCTCGACGTGACCAAATTCCGTACGGACAGCGTGACCGCCATGTACATGATGTTCAGCGGTTGCTCCGGCCTCAAGACGCTTGACTTGAGCAAGTTCAACACCTCTAAGGTCACCAGCATGATGCAGATGTTCTATGGCTGCTCCGGGCTCGACAGCCTCAGTCTGAAGAGCTTCAACACCTCCAGTGTCACAAATATGAGCAATATGTTCAACGGCTGTACCAATCTGAAGAGCGTGGACGTGAGCTCCTTCGACACGCAGAACGTAACCCACATATACAACATGTTCATGGGCTGCTCCAGTCTGGAGAGCGTAGACGTGAGCAAGTTCAACACCTCGAACGTGACCAACTTGGGCAACCTGTTCGGCGACTGCTCCAGCCTGAAGAGCGTGGACGTGAGCCACTTCGACACCTCCAACTCTGCTGGTTTCGCAGGCATGTTCATGGGCTGCTCCAGCCTGAAGAGCGTAGACGTGAGCCATTTCAACACCTCGAAGGCCAGCGACATTCTGAACATGTTCAACGGCTGTTCCAGCCTCGACAGCCTCAATGTGAAGAACTTCGACACGCAGAACGTCACCAGCTTTGCCTCCATGTTCCAGGATTGCTCCAATCTGAAGACACTCGACGTGAGCCACTTCAACACCTCTAAGGCCACCAGCATGGCCTCTCTGTTTGCGGGCTGCTCCAGCCTGGAGAGCGTAGACGTGACCCACTTCGACACCCAGAATGTTAGGTTCATGTCCTACATGTTCTCTAACTGCTCGTCGCTAAAATCAGTTGACGTGAGCAAGTTCAACACCTCCAGGACTATGTACATGCAGAATATGTTCTCCAACTGCTCCAGCCTCACCGAGATCAAGGTAGACAGCTTCAACACGCCCATGCTTATCGGCGTAGCGAGCATGTTCAAAGGCTGCACCAGCCTGAAGAGCCTCAACCTGAGCAGCTTCAACATGAACAGGATTGCTAATTTGATGCAGCCTGGCGGCCACTCGCAGATGCTCTACGGCTGCACTGGCCTTCAGACGCTCATTGTGGGCAACAACGACTTCAAGCGGGCTTCCGCTGTCGACTCCGTGTTCTACGGTGTGGGCACTCAGGCAGCTCCCTGCCAGCTCGTTGTGGGCGACAATTTCGACAAGACTGTGCTCGGTACGAAGCAAGGCAATGCCTACAATTGGCGGCTCGGCTGGTTTGGAGAGCCAGTATCTGCAGGCATCAACCGCCTGACGGTTTCCGACAACAAGAAAAATGGGTACGAGATTGTTGAGGATGCCTTCGCCTCTGGCAAGCCCGTCTACAACCTTGGCGGCCAGCGTGTGGGCAGGTCTTACCGCGGCGTGGTGATTGTCGGCGGCAGGAAGTACATTCTCAAGTAAACGCCAACACACCACCGTCACGGTGGATAAGTGCACCCGATAAATAAGGGAGGGCACGTCAAAATGATATCAAAGGCCTCTCATCGTAAGATAACCGTCTCATCCGTGCGATAGCACGGTGGGGCGGGTCTTACAACACATTCCTCCTCTTCGACCCGTCTTAGAGTCGCCGCTCATACCTAAAGTACTGATGGTCAATGGACAAAAAGCGACGACCCTACGACGGGTCGATTATATGATATGCGCTATACCCCCACTCAACCCAGCGGGCATGAGTGGGGGTGTTACTTTGCGGTAAGAGGCCTCCGGCCTCATTTTGATAACCCATCATTACAATCCCGTAATTGATAGAGCCAATTACCAGCGGCCACCCATTCCACCCTGACGGCCCGTGGAGCCGTTGCTGCTGTAGGGCGCGGTGGCGTTGAAGGTGGCAAGCGAGGTGCTGCCGCTGTAGAGGGTGTAGGCTGTGCCGCTCTTCATCGCCGATGAGGAGAGCAGGAGCGTGGGAGTGCCGTAGCTGCCCTTCATCACGAAGCTGAGGGCGGTGTTGCCCGACGCGTCCTTAACACTGACGGTTGAGCCTTGGGCGACGCTGCCAGAATAGATGTAGGTGGGCTGAGAACCAGTGGTCGAAGAGGGCTGCGAGGCTCCACCACCAATGCCCACAACTGTGCCGCCAGTGATGTACATCTTGTAGCCTCCCTCGTTGTTGACATCGATGCCCTCCTCGGGACTTGTGGTGCCGTAGGCCATGACCGTGCCGCCTCTCAGATAGAGGTCGCCATTCGAGTCGATGCCGTCGTTGCCTGTGGCATAGGCAGTTATGGTGCCGCCGCTGATGGTCATGGTGCTGGCCGAGTTTATGCCGTCGTCGTAGGTGTAGGTGGTGATAGTGCCGCCGGTGATGTCCAGCGTCGACTTGCTCTCTATGCCCTCAGAGCCTTCGCCCGCCAGCGTGCGCACCCAGACCGTGCCGCCGCTGATGGTCATGCTGCCGTCGCTCTTTATGCCCTTGGGCGACGTGTCGTAGGAGCTGTAGACGTAACGGCTTCCGTCGCATATCACCTTGACGGTGCCACCATTAATCTTTATGCTCTGGTCGCCCGATATGCCCTTGTCACCACTGCCTGTGCTGTGGCAGAGCAGTTCGCCGCCGTTCATCGTGAATGTGGAGTCGGCCTTCACCCCGGCACAACCCTTCACGTCCTTTTCGTCGCTGTCGTACTCGCCGCCGCCAGTGGTAACCACGGTGGTCCGGCCGCCATTGATGGTTACAAGCCCATCCGACGAAATGCCTTTCGAGGCTGCCGCGCTCGTCTCCACGTTCACTCGTCCGCCATTGATGGTTATCGCATCGTTGGCCTTGATGCCGTTGCCAGCCGTCGACTTCACATAGATGTCCACCCCGGGACGTATCATCACGTAGTCGTCAGCGCTGATGCCAGCCTTGGTGTTGGCATACACGCGCAGCTTGCCCCTGCCGCTGAAGAGCAGCTTGCCCTCGGCAAAGAGAGTGCCTTTCTGGTCCTCGCTGCTTGTGGCGTAGCTCGTGCCGTCGGTCAGGGTGTTCACCGTGCCATCGGCCAGCACCACAAACACCCGCTTGCCGCTCTGGTCGTTGATGGCCGGGCCGTCAGGGTTGGTTATACTGACGCCGTTCAAGTCTATCCGGTACTTCTTCTCGCTGTACACCTTCAGGCTGCCGTCGCCCGTGGCGCCCGACAGGATATAGTCTACGCCCTTGGCCGTGGAGTTTACCACCACATCGGCACCACTCACGCTCACAGAGACGCCGTCGGCCGAGCCGTCAACCGTGGCCTTGCCGCCGTTGTAGTTGATGTAAATCTTGCTCGCAAACGACGAGTTCTCCACGTAGTCATCATCATCAGCCGGCACGCTTTCTTGCTCAGTGAGCGTGGTGGTTGTGTCGATGGCGATGGTGAAAGTGGCCAGTTCGCCCGCGTCGAGACTCACCGACGAGCCGCCGCCCATCATTCCGCCGCCTGGCATTCCAGGATTGTCCATGCCGCCCTGCCAGTCGTCCATTTCCAGTCCGTTGGAGCATGAGGCCAAAGCCATGGCCGCCATGCCCGCAATCATCATTTTCGATCGCATAGTTCTTCTCCTTTCTCTATGGTTAATTGTCACTTTGTCCCATCCTGGGCACGGCGCCCCGAAACAAGAAGTCGCGCAGCATACGTTGGCTTGCCAGCTTGGGCTTCACCTTCTCATAGCCAGCATACTGCTCATCGGTGAGTATCTTTTGCAGTTTCTTCTCGTAGGCCGATTGCTTCTCCTCCATCTGCGTGAATGGATCCTGACTGGCCGAGCCAGAGCCGCCCATCTGCGGGGGCATTCCGCCAGGGCCACCCTGACCGAAACCACCCTGGCCAGGGCCGCCCATTGGCGGAGGACCGCCTTGGCCGCCCCGGCCACCCGGTGGCATCTGAGGCGGCCCAGCCTGCCGTGAGCCTTGGCCTGAGCCTTGGGGCTTCATGCCCTCTATCACTTCAGAATACTTCTCGTTCAGCTTGCGCACCTTCTTCTCCTGCTTGGCCGTCAGCGAGAGGTTGGCCACCATATACTGATTGAGGCTGTCCACCGTGAAGTGGCTTGCAGGCTCACCGCGCCTATTCTCTGGTTTTTCGCCCTGTCCCATTGCCAATAGCGGGGCAATGGCAAACAGTGCCATCAATAACGTTGTTCTCATCATGCTTTCCTTTCTGTTAGAATCACTATATGATGCAAATATAGCCGAAATTCCGCAAGCCGTGAAAACTTTTCAGCCAACGCCCCAAAACTTTCAATCAACCATGGAGCGGCGCCTCTCTCGCGTCGTGAAAGTGGCACTTTTGCGGTCGTTCCACAATTGAGGGCGGCAACGGCTCACAATTGTGAACCGAACGTCCCACAATTGTGGGACGTTGCCGCCCTCAACTGTGGGACGTTTGCGAAACCATCAGCGCGGAACACAAAAAGGGTGTTCCCACATTTGGTGTGATAATGGCAACTGGTGAGGCCGGAGGCCTCGCAATTATGCCAATGTCTCTATGCCATGAAATACATCTTTGGCGTGTCGGCTTGTTTTTCCCTCACAAAAGAGATGAATGTCTGTAAATCCCATATAGCCGACTGATATTCAGCAGGATAGTTGCGTATGTATTTCTTGGGCACCACCAGATGCACTCTCTCGTCGGTCATCTCTTTCAGCTGGTTTTTCGATATTGACTGCTGGAGCGTGAACAGGTGTTTCTCGGGGATTCTGTCAGCCTCGTTGATAACTTGCCTCCAACGGTCCTTACACGTGGTCTTGGCGGCAAGCGACACAAGCAGACTTGCGGGAAACTGGAAATTGTGGTAACATCTGCCGTTGGGGAATATGAAGTCTGGCTTCTTGTTGTCTTCTGTCACCACCTGCTCCTCATAGGCCACGTGGCTTGCGTCAAAAATCGATGCCAGATGGTGCTCGAGCGATTTGCCAGCACGCGACTTGCGGCGGTTGAGTATCTTGTTGGCCATCCCCACAAAAGCCGGCACGTCTTTGAACGGCCGGCTGATGACGGGCTCATATATTTTCCGCTCCACCATTTGGAACAGGTCATATTCCGTGTCCACCCAGCGCAGGAGAGTCTCATCGGGCATGCGGGCTATCTTGTCGTCAGTCAAGCGGAAAGCCTTGTTGTAACAGCTTCGGGCGGTAAGGGCCATGGCCGATGTTTCGGGAAAGGCCGTCAGTCCTGATGTAAAATCGAGCAGCAAGTGATAAAGCGCGTTGTCGGGGTCATACTGTTTCTTCTTCTCTATCAGGCGGTTGGTGTCGTCGGGGGAGAGGTTGAAAAAGTCGAAAAATCCGTCAATGTCATCATCGGTAGACAGCACCCAAGCGTCGATTTCCTCGGGCGAGTGCTCCGCCATCACAAGCAGGTCACCCACGCGCCCGTCGTCAAGCCAGGGGAACCCGCGGCCAAAGCGCGTTATGCGGCATTCGTTGCGAGTTTTCTTACCATAATATATCAGCCGGCTGTGGGTCTTTTCGCCACCTTGCCAAGTGACATCATAATATTTATCCTTGTTGTCTCCTTTCACAAGGTCAAAACCAAACAATCTCGATGCAGCCTCCTTAGGCACCACGAAGCCAGCCTGGTGAGACCCGGTGCGGCCTGTGTCGTTGGGCGTTATGTAGTGGCAGAAAGCGCAAGTTGAGGACTGGACGCTGCCAATGGCTCTGATTAGAACTTCTCCCATATTTATTTGATTTTCAGTGTTTTTACAATTTGCCCCCCAACTGCCGTAATCAATGGCACCACTACAGAATTTCCAAACTGCCTGTAGGCCTGCACGTCGCTGACAGCATCTATGATGAAGCTGTCCTTGTAGCCCATCAGCCGGGCGCACTCCCTTGGGGTGAGCCTCCGCGGGTTCTTGCCCTCCTGAGGAATCAGTATCTCCGACCCATCTTTATAATATCTTGCGCTGAGCGTCCTTGCGATGCCGTTCAAGTCGACTAGGCCGAAGCCGAAGCCGTTACCCTTGGCTTTCTGCCTGACGGCGTAATTCTGCAGATAGGACCACAATTTGTCTGAGAGTGTGTACTTTTCGTCCACATTGTCTTGCAGGATGTCCTTTATGGCGCTGTGGGACTCTTCTTGCTTGGGGAAGCTGAACTTCTCCTTGCCATGATAGCGTTTCCTGTCGAACCCCACTATCATTATCCTCTCGCGGTGCTGGGGCACGTATGCCCTGCCGTCCATTACAAGATAATGCACGGTGTAGTCAAGCTCTTCCAGCGTCTCCATGATGACTCTGAAAGTGTTGCCTTTGTCGTGGGATGTCAGATTCTTTACATTCTCAAGGAAGAAAGCCTTGGGGGCGGTGCCTCTTTATTATCTCGGCAACGTCGAAGAACAGCGTGCCCTGCGTCTTGTCCTCAAAGCCAGTAGGGCGTCCCAAGCTCTTCTTTTTCGACACGCCTGCTATGGAGAAAGGCTGGCAGGGGAATCCAGCGCAAAGGATGTCGAACTTCTTGGGTATGAAGCTTTTGGTCGATTCTTTTGTTATGTCGCCGAAGGGCATCTCGCCGAAATTGGCAAGATAGGTTTTCTGTGAGTATTTGTTCCATTCCGACGAGAACACGCACTCCCCGCCATTGTTCTGCATGGCGATGCGGAACCCGCCTATGCCGGCAAACAAATCGATGAAAGTGAACCGTGGGCGCTCGGGCGCGGGGAACGGCACATCGAAAAAGGTGCTGAGCAGGTCGCTTTGCAACGGGTCGGCCACGGCCTTTTCCGCGTCAGCCATCGTATAGTCGCCGCAGTCATGATGGCTTACCTTGCTTTCCAGCCAGTCGAGGGCGAGGGTGGCTATCTTCTCCCTTTCCTGCAAATCCTCTCGGATGGGGCGTGAAAGGCGCTTATGTATATAATGTGTCAGCACGGCGAGACAGTTGTCCATCGATGTCTCACCGTAGACGAGGAGGCCGTCGGCGGTCTGCTCCTCAGGGTAGTGCCCTACGCCATTCTTCAATATTGGGTCGCTTGTCATAAATCAGGTGCAAATATACTGCTTTTATTTCAAGGTAAGAAAGAAAACAGCGAAAATTTACAATGGCTTCCGGTCGGGCAGCTGGGTGTGGAACTCGTCGTTTTTCGCGTTTATCGCGTTACTTAGAGTTGAGTTGTTTGCCATAGATGTTGTGGTTTACCATTCAGACTGCAAATATACAAATATTTATGTCTCTTCCGACATTTGTGACAATGGCAACGGATGAGGCCAGAGGCCTCGCCGCAAGACAGCCCCGTCGCATCCGTGCGCCAGCACTGTGAGGCGGGCATATAGTCTATGGCTTTGGTGAAGTGTCGCCGCTGTTTCCGCCGTAAGTTCAATGACTTGACAGCGGCAGCCCTCCACGGGCTGAACTATAATCTTGCCTATATGCCCTCCTGGCTCAAGGCTGTCGTGCGTCAGAAGAGCCAAAAAGAGGTGCGTCAAAATGAGGCCAAATCCTCATTTTGACGCACCTTCCAATTACTGTGGGTAAGAAGTGTCAGACCTTCTCGGCGCGCTTGCGCTCCAAGTGGTCGAGTATTATCTTGCGCATGCGGATGCTCTTGGGTGTCACCTCCACATACTCGTCGCTCTTGATGTACTCCAGGCATTCCTCAAGGCTCATCTCGGTCTTGGGTATCACGCGGGCCTTCTCGTCGGAGCCGCTGGCGCGCACGTTGGTGAGCTGCTTGGCCTTGGTAACGTTGATCACGAGGTCGTTGTCGTGGACGTGCTCGCCTATCACTTGGCCACCGTAGACCTCGTCGCCCGGATCGATGAAGAACTTGCCGCGGTCCTGCAGCTTGTCGATACTGTAGGCGTAGGCCGTGCCGGCCTCGAGCGCAATGAGCGAACCGTTGACGCGGCGCACGATGTCGCCCTTGTAGGGTTGATACTCCTTGAAGCGATGGGCCATGATGGCCTCACCCTGCGAGGCCGTAAGCACATTGGTGCGCAGGCCGATGATGCCACGCGAGGGAATGTCGAACGTGATGTTCACGCGGTCGCCCTCGGTGTCCATGCCCGTCAGCTCGCCACGGCGGCGCGTAACCATATCAACCATCTTGCTCGAGAACTCCTGCGGCACATTGATGGTCAAATCCTCTATGGGCTCGCACTTCTGTCCGTCGATTTCCTTGTATATCACCTGCGGCTGTCCCACCTGCAACTCGAAGCCCTCGCGGCGCATGGTCTCGATGAGCACGCTCAAGTGGAGCACGCCACGCCCGCTGACAATCCACTTGTCGGTGGTGCCCTCCACGCCCCTGACTCGCAAGGCCAGGTTCTTCTCCAACTCTTTCTGCAGACGGTCGCCTATATGGCGCGAAGTGCAGTACTTGCCCTCACGGCCAAAGAACGGTGAGTCGTTGATGGTGAAGAGCATGCTCATGGTGGGCTCGTCGACGGCGATGGGCGGCAGCGGCTCCGGGTTTTCGAAGTCGGCTATCGTGTCGCCTATCTCGAAGTTCTCCAGTCCGATCACGGCGCATATATCGCCGCTCTCCACCTCGTCGACGCGCTTGTGGGTCATGCCCTCAAAGGTGTGCAGCTCCTTAATCTTCGTCTTCTCCTGTGTGCCGTCGCGGTGGCATATTGTGATGTTCATTCCGTCCTTGAGCACGCCCCTGTGCACTCTGCCCACGGCGATGCGTCCGGTGTAGTTGGAGTAGTCGAGGCTGGTGATGAGCATCTGCGGCGTGCCGTCGAGGTGCTTCGGCGCGGGTATCACCTTGACTATCAGGTCGAGCAGATAGTCGATGTTGGTGGTGGGATGGTTGTAGTCGGGGCCCATCCAGCCCAGCTTGGCCGAGCCGTAGACAACGGGGAAGTCGAGCTGATCTTCCGTGGCATTGAGGTCGCACATCAGGTCGAACACCATCTCGTAGACCTCCTCCGGGCGGCAGTTGGGCTTGTCCACCTTGTTGACCACCACTATCGGCTTCAGTCCTATCTGCAGGGCCTTCTGCAGCACGAAGCGCGTCTGAGGCATCGGGCCCTCGAAGGCATCGACAAGCAGCAGACAGCCGTCGGCCATGTTGAGCACGCGCTCCACCTCGCCGCCGAAGTCGGAGTGGCCCGGCGTGTCGAGAATGTTTATCTTGGTGCCTTTCCACTTGATGGAGACGTTTTTCGAAAGTATCGTTATTCCTCTCTCGCGCTCCAGGTCGTTGGAGTCGAGCACTTCGCCACTGTTGTCCTGCCCGTCGCGAAACAGCTTTCCGGCGAGCATCATCTTGTCCACCAGTGTGGTCTTGCCATGGTCGACATGGGCTATAACGGCAATGTTTCTAATGTCTTGCATCGTTTACCTTAAAAAATAGCTATTTAAATTTGGCTGCAAAATTACAAAAAAATATTCATTCGAGTGAAACAATGCCGCCAACTTTGCTCATAGAAGTGCCGGCGAGTGTTAACAATACTAAAAACTTGCGGTGTTTACAGCCGCTATCGACCGCCATGAGGCAGAAAATGTGTACCTTTGCACCGCAATTTCGGAAAGCCCGATGCATTCGACGCCGCAGCCAGTTGTGATTAAGGCGGGCGAGGCGGCCGATGGATGTAATTGTTGCAACAACATTAATCAAACTAAAAGTAAATGTACTTAGACAAAGAGAAGAAGGCTGAGATCTTCAGCCAGTACGGCTTCGCCAAGAACGCCACCGACACCGGCAGCGCCGAGAGCCAGATTGCATTGTTCACCTATCGCATCAAGCATCTGACCGAGCACGTGAAGAAGAACCACAAGGACTTCGTGACCACCCGCTCGCTGACTCAGCTCGTCGGCAAGCGCCGCGCCCTGCTCAACTACCTCTACAAGCGCGACATCAACCGCTACCGCGCCATCATCAAGGAACTCGGCCTGCGCAAGTAAGACAAAGGAACACATTTTTTCACCCACGTAATGAAAGAGGCGCATCCCCGTCAATTGGGGATGCGCCTCTGCTTTTGTGGGTGGGTGATAGCAATATATATTATTTAACCTGGATTATTCATAGAGTTTGAACGTTATGTACATTAATTGCAGGGGCCGTGCCTTGTGCCGACCCACAAACAATGTCATCACCGCTCAAAAAAGAGGTCGAACATTAATGAGGGCCGGCCCTAACCCTACCTACACGGCCCCTGCAATTTGATGGTGTAACGATCCCAATATGTGAATAATGTAGGCTAAAAATGGGTACATCATATTGAACACCTTATGTCGGAAAACCCATAATTATGCCCTCAGAAGCCACTCCCATACAGGGATGACATCAATACGCAAGTTGTCCACCACAATGGTTGCCTCCTCGTCGTAAGTAACAATCTCGGCACGACTTAAATGACGAGTCCGATGCAGACCCACCAGAGCCTTCACCTCTCTATCCTTGGTAGTCTCTTTAGCCAAAGAGTAAGACACCTGAACCGCATAATTCTTGTCAGGCACGTAAAAGTCCACCTCCACATTTTTATTATAATAATAGAGACATGGCTCAACAAGGTTGTCGTCAAAGTTGCCATATCTCCTGAACAAATCTATAGCACACATATTCTCCAGTAGCGAAGATTCCGGGTCGGTCAGGAAGATGTTGAGCAGCCCATTGTCCATGAAATAATGCTTCTTGGTGGTTTCTTTCTCCACAAACTTCGAGGCACAATTCTCTATTGTAAACATCAAGCACGCATCCCTGACATACCTCATATAGTCTATCATCGATGCCGTATTAGTCGACACTCCTGCACTCTTCACCATATTGGCAAGTCGATTGTAAGCCATTGGCTGCTTCACACTTTCAGCCATCTTCTTTACGGCAAGCCTAAGTGCCTGCTCGTTCTTGATGCCGTTACGCTGAATGACATCGCCCAATATTATTTTCTCATAAAGATTATTGAGCCATCCCCGCTTGTTCTTAAACAGCATCAGCTCAGGAAATCCACCCCAATGGAAATAAGTGTCGAACAATTGCTGTACCTTGTTCTTCTGCGACCCATATTTCCAGTCGTCATCCAGTTTTAGCCCCATTGCACCCAAATACTCGGCAAACGAATAAGGTAACACCTTTTCGTCGAGATACCTGCCACCAAGTGTGGAAGAAATGTCGCGACTGAGCATCTTGGCATTGCTGCCGGTGACGTAAACCCGATATTTTTGGTTTGCCAACCGCCGGGCAAAGTGCTCCCATCCCTTGACATTCTGTATCTCGTCGAAGAACAAGACAGGTTTTTCCGACCTGGAAGAATAATAGGCTTGAAGTATCACATCCAAATCGGAAGTTTCTATGCCGAGCAACCTCTCATCGTCGAAATCTATATACACAATGTCGCGAATGTCGACGCCATCATGCAGCAATTGGCGGGCACGCTGATAGAGCAGATACGACTTGCCTGCCTGACGAATGCCCACAAGCACATAGAGTCCGTTTGGCTCAAAGTTGAACGGTCTCTCATAGAGGTCAACACCAAGCAAAAGTTCCTGTCCTTCCCTGATCAGTGTCTTGAATATATCTTTTGTAATCATACCTTTTCAACAACTATTGCACTGCAAAAGTAGCAATTTATTTATTGTCAGCAAACAAAATTGGCCAATTTTATTTGCTGGCAATAAATAAATTGCAAAAAAGTTGTCTCTTCGGGTGTTTTTTATACTACCTCATTGCACTAATGCCTTGCCGTCAGCTGTCAGCCACTCCTCTAATTCGTAGGGATAGAACTCAATATGGGCAAGCCAAGGGCGTAAGCGCCAATTTCGTAGGGCTGATGGGCAAACTTTATCTTGCCGTAGCCGTCGCGAGACATTACATCGTCTCCCCCTATTTTACAGTCCAAAAGCAAAGCCCGTCATGGCTATGGCATCGAGATTGCACACGTTGTTGAACACGTTCGGCTTCTCACCGACCGACGCGCCAAGCACATAGAGCAAAGGCAGGAAGTGGTCGGGGGTGGGTGCGGCGTAACGTGCGTACTGGTTCTGCCCGTAGTCTATCACCGTCTGGTCGTCGCGGCGTTCCACTGCGCTGGTTATAAACTCATTGAAGGCCAAGGTCTCGGGGCTGCCGTGGTCGCTGTCCCAATCGACGCGGCGCAGGTTGTGAACCACATTGCCAGAGCCCATTATCAGATAGCCCTGTGCCCGCAGAGGCGCGAGCAACCGGCCTATCTCATAGCAATTCTTCGAACCTATAACACCATTCACCGACATCTGCACTATCGGAATTGTGGCTCCGGGAAAGACGTGCACGAGTGGTGTCCACGTGCCATGGTCGATGCCCCATGTGTTGTCCACCACAGCGCCTATCTCCTTGATAGCCAGCACCGCGTCGCTCAGTTCGGCGCATCCTTTCGGCTTGTACTCCACCTCGTAGAGAGCCTTGGGGAAGCCATACATGTCGAACACCTGCTCTGGATGGCTGGTTTTCTGTATCAGGTTGCGGCCCTTGAACCAATGGGCCGAGAGCATGAGGATGGCCTTCGGCTGGCCAAACTTGCCAATCACTTCCTTGCCGATGGCCTTCAGCCCATCGGTAACCTTGTCATTGTCCAACGCCAGCATTGGGCTTCCATGACCCACGAAAATTGCCGGCATTCGTTTTTGTTCCATCGTTGTTCCTTTCTTTATATGTTTACGGATGCAAAGTTAACGACAAATGCGCACTTTACAAAGTCTATGGCAAACATTATCGCAAGCCCCTCAATAACCGTGGGTGCATATCAGAGCTGCCCGCCGGCCACTTTCCAAAAGTAGAGGCTTGCCACAGAGCAATAGGGGCTGAGGCGACGGCGATGACGCTCAAACATATCTCGTGTCATTTTTCGGTGGTGGTAGACAATATTCATACCACGGATAATGGCAAGGTCGTTGAAACTGATAATGTTGGGTCGCTGCATTGAAAAGAGCATCAGCATCTCTGCCGTCCACTTGCCGACGCCCTCAAGCGACGACAGGCGGTCGCAAACTTCCTCATCGCTCATGGAGTATAACGGTTCGAGCGGAAACTCCCCCGTGGCAATCTTGTGTGTCGCATTCTTTATGTAGCCGGCCTTGCGGAAAGAAAGTCCGAATTGCTGCACTTCCTCCAATGTCATATTCTCTATTTTCTCTGGGGTGATGCTGCCCAGTGCCCCAAGCATCCTCCGCCATATTGTCTCGTGGGCTTTCGATGAAATCTGCTGGCCAACAATGGAATGCACGAGGGCGGCATAAAGGTCGGGGATGACGCGCCGCTTCACCATGCCCACGCGGTCGATCACCTCAGCAAGCCGCTTGTCCCTGCTTTTCAGATAGCTGATCTCCTCTTCTCCGTACTGGAAATATTGCTCTTCCATCATCATCCTCCAATTGGTGCAAACAGATTCGCCATATCGGCACCTTCCATTTTGAGCAGTGCCAACTTCTTGTCAATTCCACCAGCATATCCCGTCAGACTGCCATTTGTTCCCACAACCCTGTGGCATGGCACTATCAGTGATATGGGATTGTGGCCAACCGCTCCACCGACAGCCTGTGTCGACATTGACTTCAGTCCCATTTCAGCCGCCAAGTCTTGGGCTATCGCTTTATATGTGGTAGTCGTGCCGTATGGAATGCGAAGCAACGCCTCCCACACGCGGCGACGGAACGGCGTTCCAATCAACCTCAGCTGCGGCGTGAAGTTGGGCTTGCGACACGAAAAATAAGTGTCGAGCCACCGCCGAGTCTCGTCAAAGACCGCCAGTTTGGCCACCTCTTGTTCCCTGTCGAGCGTGGTGCCATAGTGTTTCTGCCCCACAAACCACAACCCCGTCAGCGCATCGCCGTCGGATGCGAGGACGATGCCGCCAAGCGGCGATTCATAATGTGATGTGTATTGCATAGATGCTAATTTTTCTGGTGCAAAGATAACAAATTTGAGCTTATAACCATCGGCAAATTATAAATTCTACATCTTTATTAAACCAAAAAATGCGCCATCTCAATGAAAATTAGTACTTTTGTGCCGTTCCCAAGCAAACGCGACAAATGGAAAAACATAATTCATTGACAATGGCCGAAAAGTATGGCATCAGTTACCACTATCAGAAAGTGGGCAGTGTAAATGTGTTTTATCGTGAGGCCGGCGACCCGCTGAAGCCCACAATCTTGCTAATGCACGGCTTCCCGTCGAGCAGCGTGCAGTTCCGCGAGCTCATGCCTGAGCTGATGGACGACTATCACCTTATAGCTCCCGACATGCCTGGCTTCGGACAGACCGAAGCGCCCACAAAGCCATTCTACGATTACACTTTCGACAACATCGCCAAGACCATCGACGCATTTGTCGGCGCCATCGGCTTGAAGCACTTCGCGATGTACATCTTTGACTATGGTGCACCTGTCGGCATGCGCTTGGCGATGTGGCATCCAGAGCGCATCGACGCCATAATCTCGCAGAATGGCAACGTCTACAAGGAGGGGCTTGGCAAGAAATGGGAAGCCAGAGCTGAATACTGGGCGCATCCCACACCCGAACTGCGCAAGCAGTATGCCTCGGCCTACGCATTGGAAACCATCAAAGGCCAATACATCAACGGGACTCCCGAAGGCAGCGTCGGCCCTGACGGCTATACCATCGACTACGCCTATATGCAGCTGCCTGGTCGAATGGACGAGAACGACGACCTCATCTTCGACTATCAGAACAACGTCCGGCTATATCCCGAAATGCAGAAGTATCTGCGCGACAACCAGCCGCCCCTCCTTGCCGTATGGGGGAAGAACGACCCAAGCTTCATCCCCGCTGGGGCCGAGGCGTTCAAGCGCGACCTGCCGAAAGCGGTGGTTACCTACGTCGACAGTGGCCACTTCGCCCTTGAGAGCCATCACACTGAGATTGCCACGCTCATAAAGAAGTTCCTATATGACAACAAGATAAAATAAAAAGATACACATTAAACTGCAGGCCCATGACCGGAATAACCGACCTGCAGATGCTGCTTCGCACTATGGAACCGGTGCTGAAGCCGGGCAAATATATTTTCGCCACCTTCACTGGCACTGAAGGTGGCGAGGTTGAGAAATTGCATCACATATCAGAGTTCCACGAGGACGAGGGCGTGGCGCTCATCATTGACAAAGCCACAGCCGACGAGGACGGCATAGCCCACAACGCCGTGTACCCTTGGCAACTACTTCTGCCCTATCTTTTTGAGCCACTTGGGATAGTGCCTCAGCACGCGCTGCGGAGCCTGCGTGTACCAGCCGTAGCCGGCACGCCGCTCACGCTCAACGTCGAACACCGACTGCCGCTTCACTCCGTCGCGGCCACAGAAGAACGGCTGCTGGGTGTCGAGGTCGTAGAACCGCGCCCAGAGCACATTGCCATCGGCCGGCACGAGGCGTATGTCGTCGGCGCCATTATTATTAATGTAGTGCTCCACACGCATATTCTTTATCTCGTGGGTCTTGAAGAAGTTGATCGCGCCCTCCACAGCGGCTATCACGCTGTCGCTTGGGTTGTCCAAGTCCATGAGCAGCTCCACTATGCTGGCCGACTCGCTGCCGCTGAACGAGGCGAGCTCGTAGGCGCGGGCTGAGGCGGGGGCGAGTGTCGTCTCATCGTGTTGGGCGCACCACACCGTCGGTTTGCCGTCCACCCTGATTTGTGTGGCCAGTATGCAGCCGACGCCCTTGTCGAAGGCTCGCTGGCAGCGGTTGATCAGTTTCTTGTCCAATCGGAGCGGTGTGTAGAGGCTGTTGCCAGTGTAGAGGTCCTTGAGCATGTTCATCACGTTCACCATCGCGTCGTCATTGTAGGTGATGTGGGTGGAGTAGTCGAGGCCATTGTCGATGTTCTTCTTGGGCCAATACTGGGGCCAGCCACCGTTGGCATACTGCGCATTGAGCATGTACTCCACCCCCTTGATGAACGCTTGGCGCCACCGCTTCTCAGGCTTAGACTTATAGACGCGGGCCAAAAACTTCAGTTCCTGCGTGGTCGACTCGTTGTCGATAGTTGAGCCATTCAGATGGTCTTTCAGTTGCTGCATTCTCTCTGGCGTGTAGGCGAAGTGGTAGTTCACGTTTTTGGCCCATCCGCCCGACGGCTGCTGATAGAACACCACACGGTCGGCTATGTCTTGGGCTTCCTTTGAGGCGTAGAAGCTGTCTGGCATCGACACCGCCACCCTGCGCCACGACATCTTCTGCACGTCGGTTCCCTGCTTTCTCTTGCGGTCGGAACCGAGTTGGCCGAGCCAGTCGGCCAGCTCGGTGGTCCAGTCATGTTTCCAGCGGAAACTGTCGCTGAAGCCCCAGCCGTGACCTCCAGTGGGATAGATGTGGAGCGACACAGGCACCTTGCACCGCTGCAAAGCGCTGAAGTAGGCCAGGAGCCCCGTGGAGCCTACGGTATGGTCGTCGGCGCTCTGCATGATGAAAGCGGGCGGGGTGAGCGAGTCGACATGGAGCGAGTTGTCGAACTTCTCCATCAGCGAGTCGGCAGGATTTGGCCCCAACAGCAGGTAGGCGGAGCCTTTATGGCTATTCATGTCGATGACGGGATAGAACAGCACTTGAAAGTCGGGGCGTGTGTCGGCGGTGTAATGGGTGGCCAAGGTCGAAGCCAGATGGCCTCCAGCCGACGCTCCCATGATGCCCACGCGCGTAACGCCCCACTCGGCGGCGTGGCTGCGCATGATGCGCATGGCCTGCATGGCGTCGGCCAAAGGCACGTTGGGATGGAAGTTGGGCATGCGATATTTCAGCACGGCGTAGGTGATGCCGCGGCGGTTGAACCACTGGGCCATGTCGGTGCCCTCGTGAGCCATGGCAAGCCGGTAGTAGCCGCCACCAGGACACATGATTACGGCGGTGCCGTTGGGATAGAAGCCCGGATAGACTATCAGCAGCGGGTCAGACACGTTGGCCACACGACCGGCCTCCATCGGCACCTCAGGTGTGGTGATGCCGTTGGATTCGGGTGCGCCGTTAGGCCAGAGGTGAAACACGAGACTGTCGGCGGCGTTGGCCGCGACGGTCGACAGTATTGTCAGTGTGAAGAGCAATAATGATTTCATGAGTATATTGGGTTTTTATCGTTTCTCGCGGAAGAAGTCTTGCATTAGGTGGCGGCACTCGTCGGCCAGCACGCCAGTGGTGAGCTCGGCGCGTGGATGTAGCAGACGCGGACTGTAGAGCGTGAAGCCGCGCTTTACGTCGGCGCAGCCAAACACCACACGGCTCATCTGAGCCCATCCAAGGGCGGCGGCGCACATGGGACACGGCTCCACGGTAACGTAGAGCGTGCAGCCAGACAGATATTTGCCGCCAAGCTGTTCGGCTGCGGAGGTTATGGCCTGCATCTCGGCGTGGGCCGTTACGTCGTGGAGGGTCTCGGTCAGATTGTGGGCACGCGCCACCACCCTGCCCCGGCTCACTACCACAGCCCCCACAGGCACTTCGCCTGCCTCGGCAGCCTGCCCAGCCTCTTTCAGGGCGAGCCGCATGAAGTGTTCGTCGTCGTTCATTCTGCAAAAATACAAAAAATATTTTGTCCGTCCGCTACTATTCCGTATCTTTGTAATCAGAAAAAAGAACTTTTACACCATGGCATGGCACAACGAGATAGGTAAATGGGGCGAGGAGTTGGCCGCAAGCTACCTTGCCGGGCAGGGCTACATCATCATGCAGCGCGACTTCCGCATTGGGCACCGCGACCTCGACATTGTGGCCACCGACACGGAGACGGGCGAACTGGTGTTTGTAGAGGTGAAGACACGATCCACACACAGCGTGGCAGAACCTGAGACTGCTGTCGACTACAAGAAGATGCGCTCGCTGAAGCTGGCCGCCAACGCCTACATCCGCGCCTACCACGTGGATCAGGACTGCCGCTTCGACGTGGTGAGCATAGTCGGCACGCCCGACACGCAGTTCCAGATAAAACTCATCAAGGACGCTTTCAACCCTCTGCTGCTATGAACATCAAGACTATACATCTATCCGAGACCGACTCGACCAACAACTACATCAAGACCCTCGACGATACGGGCGGCGTGGACGATATGCTCGTGGTTGTGGCCGACTATCAGACAGCCGGACGCGGGCAGGGCACCAACTCGTGGCACAGCGAGGCGGGGCAGAACCTATTGTTCAGCCTTGCCGTCCACCCTGTGATGGTGCCTGTGGCGCGTCAATTCCTGCTCTCCATGGTTGGGGCGTTGGCTCTGAAACAAGCCATCGACACTCTAACCGACGGCATCACGCTGAAATGGCCCAACGACATATACTGGCACGACCGCAAACTGAGCGGCACTCTGATAGAGACCACGCTCGGCGGCGGGCACATCCGCCAGTGCGTGTTTGGCGTGGGGCTGAATGTCAACGAGCAGAGCTTTCCAGCGGAGTTGCCCAACCCTGTGTCGCTGCTACAAATACTTGGGCACAACACCGACTGCGAAGAGTTGCTGCGGCTCATCGTCAGCAAGTTTGAGGGTCTTTGGCCACTGATAACGGAGGGAGCCTACGGCGACATCTCGGCCATGTATCACGAGGCTCTCTACCGCGCCCACGGCTACCACACGTTTCAAGACACCGAAGGCAGGTTTGAGGCGGCCATAGTTGAGGTGGAGGACGACGGCCATTTGGTGTTGCACGACCGCTATGGAATGGTCAGGCGGTACGCTTTCAAAGAGGTGGAATTTGTAATTTAAAACCATATAAGCACTATGAAGTTCAAGAGAATATTGCTAAAGCTTTCGGGCGAAAGCCTGATGGGACACCAAGGCTTCGGCATCGACCCAGAACGCCTTTCCGACTACGCCCGGCAGATAAAGGAGGCTCACGACAGGGGCACTGAGATAGGCATCGTGATAGGTGGTGGCAACATCTTCCGCGGCCTCAGCGGCAGCCAGAAGGGCTTCGACCGCGTGAAGGGCGACCAGATGGGCATGCTGGCCACGGTGATCAACTCGCTCGCCCTCAGCTCCGCGCTCGGCGCGCTCGGCGTTAAGACGAAGGTGATGACGGCCATACGCATGGAGCCGATAGGCGAGTTCTACAACAAGTGGAACGCAATCGAAGCCCTGCAGAATGGCTACGTCTGCATCTTCTCGGCCGGAACGGGCAACCCATACTTCACCACCGACACGGGAGCGTCGCTGCGTGGTATAGAGATTGAGGCCGACGTGATGCTGAAGGGCACACGCGTCGACGGCATATACACCGCCGACCCGGAGAAGGACCCGACGGCAACGAAGTTCAGCAAAATCAGTTACGATGAAATTTACGACCGCGGACTCAAGGTGATGGACCTGACGGCCACAACCATGTGCAAGGAGAACCACCTGCCCATCTACGTGTTCAACATGGACGTGGTGGGCAACCTCAAGCGCGTGCTCGACGGCGAAGAGATAGGAACATTGGTTTATTGAACATGAGAACATTCAAAATCAGACTCTGCGCCTCACTGCTGCTGACGGCTCTGCCACTCGCGGCCATGGCTGGGCGGTTTGCCACGAGATACGAGAAGGGCGCACTGCTCGCACAAAAGGGCAACGACATAGTTGTGGCCAATTGGGATCTGGAGTGGCCGGTGCTGATTGACCAAGACACGACAACCAACCTGGCCGACACGCTCAGCGCAGTGGCATTCGGACGCACGGCCCATTCGCTCTCTGATGCACTCCGTGGCTGTGTGCCAGAGGGCGCGACTGTGCTGACCAAGATGCCCGACGGCGACCACAACGCCACCTACATCAATGCCGAGGTTAAAGTGCTGTGGTACGAACAGGGCAAATACATCACCCTCTCGGCCAATGGGCAGCGACGGCAAAAGGACGGGACGCTGGAGTTCGACCGCCGAAAGGTGTTCACCTACGACCTGACATCCGGCCGGGTGCTCACCGCGGCCGACATGTTCAAACCGTCGTGCATCAGGCACAACGAGAGTTCGCAGATGTTCTACGAACTGATAGCCAACAGCTCTAACGTCTCCACCTCCACTCTCATCACGTGGGACAAGACCGTGTCATCGCCATCGCTTATAGGCAACAACGTGTTCTTCGACCTGACCGAGGCAACCGACATCAAACAGCCGATGCAGTATGCCACCTTGTCAACCGGCACACTGGCCAGCCTGTTTCTCTCAAAAACATTCAAGAAGTGGCTCGCCGTGAAAGCGCAGACCTATACCGACGCGATTCCAAAGAGCGAAAGCCAGAACAAGTTTGACGACCTATGGCCAAGCCGCGGCCCCGTTGAGGCCAACACCGATTCCTCCGTTCCACTCTACGAGGGAGGCTACAAGAAGCTGATGGCCGACATCGGTTCTCTGCTCAAGACGGGCGACATCTCGGCGTTCAATTCTGCTAACAACAAAACCGTGGTCAGCTTCGTGGTGGAAAACGAAGGCTCAATAAGCGACGTGGTGGTGCTGAAGCCCATGAACGCCTCAGCCGACCGCGAGATTGTTACTGCCCTGACAGCCACAACGGGTTGGAAGTCCGCCTCCACAAGAACACAACTCACGCTGCCTTTCAGCTTCATCCTGAAGTGATGGCGGCGTGTGTAGCCCTTGCTATACCACTTGCAGTGGCCGCCCCTGTGGCGGCCATTATTAATGTTCGACCGCTTAAAATAGGAAATGATATTGCTTTATGGCCGCCACAGGGGCGACCTCTGCAAATGGATGCTGCTATAAGCGCTTAATCCGACGCCGAAGCCACCTCCTCCATCAGCCTCTGCTCCTCTTTCGCCATGCGGGCAACATATTCATCGAACGATGAGCCGCTGGCCTCAACGTTGAGCCCGTACACTTTGATTGTTCCGCCGTAGCCCTCCAGCTCCTTGGTCTTCTTTTTTTTATCAAGAGCCTTGTCGAAAGGCACCACGAGGCCGCCGCGCTTCATCTGCTTCAGATACATGTAGGCTATGATTTGGTGGTAGTCGTCGCTCTGCACGCTCGTTTCGCCATACCTTTTATACTTTGCGTCGAGCACAAAGTCGTCGCGCCAGAAGTCGGGATAGAAGCGCAAACCGTCTTTTTTGAACACTGGGATGCCACCCTCGCCCGTCTTGTTGTGCGGATGGCAGAAGTTGCAACGGCTCAATATTGTGTCGAGGTATTCCTCCCAAAGCCATGCGCCGTCGAACAATATGCCATAGATCTCGTCTTGCTTTCGGCCATATTTCAATTCCTCTCGCCGCAGGATGCTAAGGCACAGCTGTTGCAGAGGCCGATACTCCGTATAGTAAGGATGGTTGAGCGGGCGCAGGTTCTGGCTGATTATAGTGCGCTGGTTGCGCCGCTGGTATTGCGGTGTGGCCATTCTTATCCTCTCAACGGCATCTACGGTATCTTTGTCGCCTCCCAATATTCCTTTGCCATAATGGTGGTGGGTTATATGCTCAATGGTGTGCCGCACGAGCTCGGTCATGGCATTGTCGTGGCTGTATTCCCTTATGCTGTAAGCGACATTGCCGCCAAAGGGCACGTTACGACGGATGTGGCGTGCCACATCTATAGGGCCACGGACATTAGCGTCGTTATAGCTGAAGTGCTGATAATTTCTGAAGATGCCTTGGCGCACGGCTTTCTTCAAGAAATATGGAAACAGGTATATCAGAAAGTCGAACACATCCTCGCTCTCGGATGAAAACTTCAGGTCGAACAGGTTGATTGAAAACACCTTCTGCAGCATATAGTGCAGGAAATAGTCGTCCTCGCCTCTGTCGAAGCGCGAGCGGATGCGCAGGCGGGTATCGTTGATCCCGACAAAGCCCATTATGTTGCCAGTCTGCAACTTGTCGTCCCAGTACTCGATGATGTGCTGGTCGCCCATCTTGTCGCCATACACATTGAGGTCTTGCGGAAACACCAACACACCGCCATCACCCTTGGCAAGGTCGCTGATACGGGGCAGTGCCAGCTTCCGCAGGTCTTTTCTGCATGATTCTGGCAAATCACCTACGCTGAACGGCGGGCGATTGTCAGCGACACTAATCAGCTTGCTCATTTCCCTGTTCTTTCTCCACGTGGGCATCATCGTCGTCGTATGCCGCTTTGAGATATTCCAACTGCCTTTCTGCGTCTGTGTTGCCGCGCAGATATTCCGAAAGCACGTTCTTTATGTGGTTGTTCCACAGCTTGGTGAAAGCCGCTTCCTTGTCGCCGGCATAGTAGTCGGCGAACTTCAGAAAATAAGACGCGCCTATCTGATAGGCCGGACCCAGATGCAACGACCTGGCCACATTGCCGCCATCGCCATATTTGCCGATAATGGCATCGTTAAGGTTGCGCATTCGGTTCCTCAGTTCACCGATGATGTCTTTGTCGATGTCTTCGAGCTTCTTGTTGCTTGTGGTCAGCATTCTGTCCATGCTTTCCTCTGCCGTAACTTCCTCCCACACGAAGCGGCGGCGCATGGCGAAGTCCATACTCTCCACGCTGCGGTCGATGTCGTTCATTGTGCCGATGATGTAGACGTTGCGAGGAACGAAGAAGTGGCCGAATGTGTCTGACCCTAAAGCGGCGTCAAACACGTTGGGCGTTGTTTGCAAATTGGCATATTGCGTTCTCACCGCTCCATCCTCGCCACGATAGCCTGGGTCGATGGAGAAGAACAGCTCACCGAAAATCTTTGAGATCTCGCCACGGTTGATTTCGTCGATGACAAAGACGTAAGGCTTGGCGTATTCGGATTGACGCTCTTTCAACAAAGCCTGCTCATCCTTAACAACCAGCCCATAATGGTTCTTCAACTCGGCGGCCACACCCTCGTAATAGCCTTTCCACCACTTATAAGGGCTCTTGCCATAGACTGCGCCACTCTTCAAGTCCTCCCTTGTCAGCACGCCATTCTTTTTCATGTTGTTGCCTGTGTATAGGCTCAGGTTGCCTTTACTGTTTAGGCTTACGGCAAAAGTACTTCCCGTGGGAGTTTTTAGTTGCAACGGCTGTTCTCTGTCTGATAGGACTTCGGCCAGTTTCTCGTATGCAGCATCAAAATTGGCATCATCCGACGTATATAACGCTTTCTCGCAGAAAGCCTTGAACACCCCGTCTTTCCTCTCGAAGCCGATTTGTCCATCGTCGCCCTCCTTCTGCATGGGACGGAGGCCTTCCACAAAGTCGGTATAGTCGTAGGATGGATGGAATTGCACAAAGTCAAAGCGTCCGCTTTTATTCAGCTCTTTGTCACTTGGCTCGCAACCTATCATTGCCGCTGCTATGTGCTTGGCAAGGTATGTCTTGCCCGTGCCGGGCGCTCCAGTAAGTATGAGATTGTGGTTGGACTCGAGGAGTTCGATATAATTCTGATACATTTTCTTTTCGTTTTCTTGATTGACTATATTTTTCTTTGGTGGTAATGCGAGATAATCCTTATTCTGTTTGAAGAATATCCAGCAGATGTCTTGGGCTATTAGCAAGTTGGTTGATGACATATCGCCAATATAAGCCTTGACAATATCTTGCAACTCTTCATTGTGGCCAACCATCTCGGCCAAAGGATATATCAACTTTAAATAATGAGGATATTTTTCGCCAGTTTGCCGTATGGGTTCTTTGCCCAAATAATTGCAAAGACCTATGTAAACATCGCTCATTTTATAGAAAGTATACTTCTGTGGATTGTGGCAAGCCAAGATTGTAGCGGCCGTTCTTTCATCATTAGCCATAACGCTAACTTCGTTATCGCCAATTTTCATGCCTTTCACGAGGTCAGACATGGACTTGTTGAAGTTTTTTAACCGCATAGACAAACTTTCACTTTCATCACACAGTGCAGACAATATGGCTTCATACTTACCGGCATGATTATTAAGCAAATAATTTACCACACTTTGGTTTCTCGACACATCGTATAGGCTTGTCTTTTTCCAAAGTTTGGCCTGCTCGATAGGGCTCTTGCCTTCACAATCCTTAATGAGTTCCCACTTAAACTTTTCGTCGTAGTATTGTTTGCCGTCTTCTACTTCCTTTCGAAAATTGATATATTCTGTTACAAGGTACTCGTAGAGATAATCAAGAATTGCATCACAAAGTTCGTCCTTAATCCTTAAAGAAAACAAATCGTTGTCGAGTTGCTTTCCATCCATTATCGTAAGCCAGTAGTGTCTGTTTTCTGCGTCATCTACAATATTAAGGTCAAATTGCTTTTGAACATATCTACCAAATTGCCATATTGCATTATTGGTAGAATAAGCTGAAACTCCATAATCATCGCTGACCTTCTTGCATGAAGCCTCATGCTTTGGCTCATAGTAGAATTTTAACAATGTGGCAACATAGTTCTTTGGAGTAGCTTGGTCAAGGAGCAATGCAAGCCATTCCTCTTTAGTTATCGGAATGTCAGCATGCATATAACCATTTACTTCTTTTACCTCAACTTGCGTCATTTTCATTAAGATTTCGGTTTTCAGTTGCAAATATACAAAAATAGTTTTAATTTGCCATAATTGTGTCTGCATATTTGCATATTTGTGTGATTTCCATCAGCAAGCTGCACTTTTGCCATGAAGTGGCCGAGGGGATTCGACAATGGGAACGAGTCTGTTGGTCAGGGCAAAAGAACCGGTATGGTTATCGCCCATCAGCTGATGGAAACGTGATTATCAACTGATGGGAACGTGATTATCAATTGACGGGAACGTGATTATCAACTGATGGGGGATGATGAAAGCACCACTTTCTGACTGTCAAGGAAACTCATAGGGATGGTGATAATGGCTTTTGCGGGCGGTTATCATTTTTTGATTATCATTTTTTGATAATTATGATAATAATAATCCCCCCATACATTCAAAAAAATGTCGCAACGGATAAAAATGACCGTAAAATTCATTAACTTTGCAACCGTCTAACAACATCAACAACAAAGAACATGAAGAAACTGACACTTATGCTGCTCGCCGCCATCGTGTCGACGGCAGCCATGGCACAATCGAAGGTCTACCTGACCCGCGAGATCTCACCCTCGGCCCTCGTGAAAATCTACAAGGCACTGGGCGTGGAGGCCAAGGGCCGCGTGGCCGTGAAGATAAGCACGGGCGAAGGCTCAAACCCCAACTATCTGAAACCAGAACTGATCAAGGATCTGGTGTATGAGGTGGATGGCACTATCGTGGAGAACAACACTGCATACGGAAGCGAGGCCAACGACACGCGCGACAACACCGAAAACCACTGGAAGGTGATAGAGCGGCACGGATTCACCAAGTACTTCCCCGTGGACATACTTGACGAGTACGACGAGATACGCATCCCCGTGCGCGACCATACCCACCTGAACTACGACATCGTGGGCGGACATTTAGCTAACTACGACTTCATGATAGCCCTCAACCACTTCAAGGGCCACCCGATGGGCGGCTACGGCGGCGCGCTGAAGAACCTCTCCATCGGCTGCGGCAGCCAGAACGGCAAGGCCTACATCCACTCGGCTGGCAAGATGAACAAGCTCGACGAGGGCAAACTGTGGACACCGGAGTTCATTGGCGACCAGGACGGATTTCTTGAGAGCATGGCGGCTGCGGCACAGGCTGTGGTGGACTACTTCCAGAAGGAGAACGGCATAATCTTCATCAGCGTGATGAACAACATGAGCATCGACTGCGACTGCGTCGACCACCCCGAGCCAGTGAAACTGAAGGACTACGGCATTCTGGCATCGACCGACCCCGTGGCCCTCGACCAGGCTTGCGTCGACATAATCAACAACCAGAAGGTTACGGCCGAGAACGACCCCACCGACCTGCTGAAGCGCATCGACAAGCAGCACGGCACCCACACCATCGACTGGGCCGAGCACATCGGGCTGGGAAGCAAGAAATACACCATCGTCAACATTGACGAATAGGCGGCTATCGGCAATCACCCAAATGTAGGGGCATGATTTATCATGCCCGTTTCTCACGTGCCAATCGGGTATTTATGAAAATGAGACCGAAGACCTCATTTCCATAAATACCATTCCGAAGGCGCTAAGCGGGCATGATAAATCATGCCCCCACGAAGTGGTTGCAGACCATTTTGAATGATTGAATATTTACATTGGCCCTATCTACCGCCCACTGCAGGGGGAGTTATTAATAAAGGTATTTGAGCTACTTCAGCGTCAGCTCGACGGGGCAATGGTCGCTGCCAAAAATCTCGGTGTGGATGGTGGCGCCATTCACGCGGTCGGCGAGGCGGGTGGAGACGAGGAAGTAGTCGATGCGCCACCCTGCGTTCTTCTCACGGGCATGGAAGCGATAGGACCACCAGCTGTAGACGACATCGTCGGGGTGTAGCGTGCGGAACGTGTCAACGAAGCCCGAGGCGAGCAGCGTAGTGAACTTCTCCCGCTCCTCGTCGGTGAAGCCAGCGTTGTGGTGGTTGGTCTTTGGGTTTTTGATGTCTATCTCCTCGTGGGCCACGTTCATGTCGCCGCACACGATGACGGGCTTCAGCGCATCGAGCCGGAGCAGATAGGCACGGAAGTCGTCCTCCCACTTCATGCGGTAGTCAAGACGGCGCAACTCGTTCTGCGAATTGGGCGTGTAGACGCAGACGAGATAGAAGTCGGCGTACTCCAGTGTAATCATCCTGCCCTCGTGGTCGTGCTCGTCAACACCCATACCCAGCGCGACGCTGAGCGGATGGTGGCGGGTGTAGATGGCGGTGCCGGAATAACCCTTCTTGTCGGCATAGTTCCAATACGACTCATAGCCAGAGAACTGCAAGTCGAGTTGCCCTTGCTGCATCTTGGTCTCTTGTAGGCAGAAAAAGTCGGCGTTGAGGTTGCGGAACGTCGCCTCGAAATCCTTGCCCACGCAAGCACGTAGGCCGTTGACGTTCCACGAAATGAATTTCAGCATGGTGTTGATTTTTTATGAATATCCACTATCATTCCACTGTAGGGGCATGATTCATCATGCCCGTTTCTGAAGCTCTTTTGCGGGCATGATAAATCATGCTCCTACGAAAGGGTGTCAGACTTTTTGGACATTTGCGGATACACATCATACATTTATTATATATGTGTTATCTTTCGGAGCGCAGCAGATTCATAAACTCCTCGCGCGTCTTAGCCTGGTTGAACGCGCCGCTGAATGCGCTTGTGGTGGTTATGGAGTTCTGCTTCTCCACCCCACGCATCTGCATGCACATGTGCTTGGCCTCAAGCACCACCATCACGCCGAGGGGATGCAGCGTCTGCTGTATGCACTCCTGTATCTGCTCGGTCATGCGCTCTTGCACCTGCAGACGGTGGCTGTAGATGTCAACCACTCGCGCTATCTTGCTCAGGCCGGTAATGTAGCCGTTGGGGATGTAGGCCACATGGGCCTTGCCGTAGAACGGCAGCAGGTGGTGCTCGCAGAGGGAGTAGAAGTTGATGTCCTTGACGATGACCATCTGGTTGTATTTCTCCTCAAACAGCGCGTCGGTGAGCACCTTGTGGGCGTCCTGGGCGTAGCCACGGGTGAGCACTTGCATGGCTTTGGCGGCCCGCATCGGCGTCTTCAGCAGTCCCTCGCGGTCGGGGTCCTCGCCTAAAAGTTGCAGTATGGCTTTGTAGTGGGCGGCCAGCTCGTCCAGCCCCTCACGATATTGTATTTGCTCTTCCATCTTGACGGCGTTATTCTGGTTGCACAGTGATGGTGCCCGAGACTACGCACGCGCTCTTGTAGCCCATGCGGCGTATCTGCTTCATCAGCCGCTCGGCCTCAGCGTAGGTGCGGAAGTTGCCCACGCGGCACTTCCATGAAGGAGAATAGAAGTGGACATAGACGGGCTGGTCGGGGAATTTTGCCTTTATGGCATTGCCCGCCTGTTCGGCCATCTGGCGCGACTGGCGGGTGTTGCTGCCCGAATAGGCCTGCACGCGGTAGCCCTTCACCTTGCGCCACCCGCGGTTCACCTTCTTGCGCACGGTTGTGGTGGTAGAGGCTTCCTCCTCTGTAGTCTCCTTGGTGCTGTGGCGAACTGTGGCCGCATGCTCCTCGTGAGGCTTCTCCTCAGCTGCGGCCACGTGCTGCTTTGGCGCAGCGGTGGCAGTCTCAGCATGGGTTGCCGAAGCCTCGGTGTGGGCCACAGCCTTCTTCTCCTTGGCCTCTTTGGGCTGATTATTCCGATCAGCCTGACTGGACTGATTAGTCAGATTAGACCGATTAGCCTGATTAGTCTGGCTGGCCGCCTGATTGGTGCCATTCACCAGCGCGTCGATGTCTTTCGACTCGGTTACCACGACGCGACCCTGGCCTTGCTGGCTTTGCTGCAATTTGTCGGTGAAGCTCTGTGCGCCCGCGATGACCGAGCCACAAGCCAACACGACGAAAAGTGCTGCTATTCTTCTCATTTCAACTGTCAGTGGTTAAGCCTCCGCCACCAACTCCAGGTGGCGGAGGCTGATGTGGATAATGGGGTTACTTCTTCCAAGCGTCGATGATGGCCTTGAAGTCGGCGGCCTTCAGCGAGGCTCCACCGATGAGACCACCGTCGATGTCGGGCTTCGAGAACAGCTCGGCAGCGTTGCTGGGCTTGCAGCTGCCACCGTAGAGGATAGTGGTGTCGTCGGCGACCCCCTGGCCATACTTGCCGGCCACGATGCCACGGATGTAGGCCAGCATCTCCTCAGCCTGGTCGGCAGTGGCGGTCTTGCCGGTGCCGATGGCCCAGATAGGCTCGTAGGCCAGCACGATGCTCTTCCACTCCTCAGCGGTCAGGTTGAACACGCTGCCGTCCAATTCGGCCTTCACCACTTCGTTCTGCTTGTTGGCCTCGCGCTCCTCAAGGGTCTCGCCGCAGCAGAAGATCACCTTCAGTCCGTTCTTCAGGGCCAGCTTCACCTTCTCTTTCAGAATCTCGGGGGTCTCGTTGTAGTACTGGCGACGCTCGGAGTGGCCGAGAATGACGTACTGTGCACCTGTGCTCTTCACCATCGCTGCGCTCACCTCGCCCGTGTAGGCTCCCTTCTCATGGTCGGCACAGTTCTCAGCACCCAGCTCCACCACTTCGGGGTTGAGCACCTGGGCCACACTGGCCAAATGGATGAACGGTGTGCAAACGATGACGCCGCAATTGGGCTTGTCGGCCACGAGGGCTTCGTTTATCTCCTTGGCCAGAGCCACACCTTCTTGCAGGCTGGTGTTCATTTTCCAGTTGCCTGCCACAATTTTCTTTCTCATTTTCTTCTTGTTTATAAGTTGATATAATTTGTTAGACTTCTCTCTTCTCCTCACCCACGAGCTCCACGCCCACAGCCGGTCGGCCAGCGTGAGCAGCAACAGAGGCAGCACAAACCACAGCATCACAAGCAACAGCTTGTGGGCCACTCCGTCAGCCTCCATCTGCCCCAAGGGCAACTTCTCGAGCCGACCGCTCAGCTCGTCGGCCGATGGCAGGTCGTTGTGACTCCACTTGCGTATGATGGTGCCGTCGTGCAGGAGCAGCAGTCCGGGGTTGCTTCTGATCACGGTGCGCAACGTGGTCTCGTCGGCGATGTAGAATGGATACTCCGCCCCCGTCAGATTGCGCCACTGGTCGATGCCGCTCTGTCCGCTCGCGGTGAGGCAGTAGAATGGGTAGCCATTGTTGGCGGCATACTCGGCTATGCGGTCGATGTCGCCGAAAGTGCCGTCGTCGGCATTCTCAAGATATGGCGACACAAGCATGAACGAATAGCCACGGTGGCGCATCAGACTGTCGGTCAGGTCGTTGCCCTCACTGTCGCTGATGGCGAAGTCGTGGATGGGTGGCACGTAGCCCTCCTTGGTCTGTACGGTGCGGCTGTCGACAAACTTCCATGTGCTGTCGGGGTAGTTGTCGATGGTGAACTCCTTTTGCTCTCCGTTTTTCTCAAGTATGAATGTGGTGGAAAACTCTGGCTGCTCGGCATCCGCCGGCACAGTCATGGCCTGGGGAATGTTCACCCCGACGTGGTAAGGGCGGAAGTCGAACAGCGGCAGCTTGTAGAGGCACCAGCCGCTGAGAATGAGAATGAACAGTATGGTGTAGTTGATTACAATCCACTGGTTGGTGCGCGAGATGAAACGCACCATGCAGAGGGGCCGCCATGCCACAACCACCGACAAGCCCAGCAGAACGAGGTTCTTCAGAAGCGTCTGCACGTTGGTCAGGTGGACGGCGTCGCCGAAGCAACCGCAGTCTTTGATGGGATTGGCGATGGCAAGCCAAAAGGTTAGAACCGTCATCAGAGCCATGAAGATGACGGCGAGACGCGACATCAATCTGCGGCGGATGGCGAAAAGCAGGAATATGCCGACGCTGAACTCGAAAGCCGAGAGCAGCACCGACGCCGAGAGAGTAACGAAGTCGGGCACAAGTTGTGCAAGGTCGAGGGCGGCAAGATAGTCTTTTATCTTGTACTGGGTGCCAAGCGGGTCGACGGCCTTGACGAAACCTGAGAAAATGAACGTCAAGGCCAACACTATGCGCCCCACGTTGACCGCCACCGACTGCAAAACCTGCCTACTGCTGCGCATCCTCCTCGGTGAGTTTTATCACAGCGAACACACTGTAGTTGATGATGTCCATGTAGTTGGACCCCACGCCCTCGCTGGCGATGGTCTTTCCGCCCAGGTCCTCAATCTCCTTGCAGCGTTCTATCTTGGTCAGGATGATGTCGGTGAAGCTCGACACACGCATGTCGCGCCACGCCTCGCCGTAGTCGTGGTTCTTCTTCAGCATCAGATCGAAAGCCTGACGGGCAAACCCATCGTAGAGCCGCAGAGCCTCCTCGTTGCTGATGTCCACCGTGTCGGCGAAACCCTTGTCTATCTGTATCAGACCGATGATGCCATAGTTTATCAGGGCCAGGAACTCCGGCATTATGCCCTCGCCCACGAGGCTCTGTCCAGTGGTCTCGAGCGAGCGTATGCGCTTGGCCTTGATGAAGAGCTGGTCGGTCAGCGACGAAGGTCTCATCAGTCGCCATGAAGCCCTGTAATCGTGGAGCTTGTTCTCAAAGATGGAATGGCACTTGCCCACGACATCCTTAAACTCCCTTTCTGTTTTGCCTTTTGATTCTATTGTACTCATTGCCGTGCAAAAATACACATTTTTGCTGTAAGGGCAAAATCAAACGGCATTAAAATTGAGCACCCGTCTTTAGCAGACTGATAAATGCCATTTTATAGTAATTGATTGGTATGATTATTTGTCCTCAACTTTCACTACGAAGCTTATAATCGATTGCTTCGCAAAAGATTTATAACTGAGACACTTTTGCCTAACAATATCATTTCCTTCATCCCACAATAGCATAGCAGAGGACACTTAGACTACAACTGGACCGAACCTATACGCCGTTTGACGTTGGTGGTGGGCACACAGAACACGAGGTAGCGACGCCCAAAGGCCGACAACACCTGCCAGCGGAAGTCGTCGAGCACGTAGCTGTCGCCATTGTAGGCCACGGGGCGTTGCCACCAGTGCAGCTTGCCCACATCCTCAGGCTTCAGCAGAAACTTCACCTCGCTCACCTGCTGTCCTGGCCGCAACTGCCACACGTAGATTTTGCCACTCTGGTCGGCCTCATAATGGCGGAAAGCCGTGCTGTCGGTGCGCATCCGATAGAGCACGTCAGCAGGCAGGAGCAACATCCACCGCTTGCCATACATGCGAGCAAGGCAGCGGTTATTGGAGTCATGGGAGTCGAACGGCATGTAGCTTCCCCATATACCATAGTCGGCGAAATTCTGGACGTAGCGTGCCATCACCATCTTCTCCATCCAGTTGCGGGGCATAAGTTGCCGCGTGGCAACAATCTTCTCGCCCGGCGACTGCATCTGTCTGACGGTGAAAAGGTAGTTTTGGGTTTGGTGGACGCAGAGAACAAGGGCGGGAACATAGAGTGCAAGCGACACCACTGCAGCAGCGGCAGAGCCAACGAGCACCACACGAGCGGAGAGGAGTCTTCGCCACAACGCCAACATTACCACAAGCGACAGAAAATCGGCCATAAACGCCACGCGAATAACGGTCTGACCGCTCAGCGCCACAACACCATAAGCCACCACAACAGTCGCCACCACCCAAGCGTTGCAGCGGATGCCAGCCACTGTCAGCACTTTCTTACGCAGTGCCACTATCACCGTTATAAGCAAGAGCCACCCCACCCTGACGTTGAAGATTGCCGTAACCACAGCACTTACCAACCGC
Organism: uncultured Prevotella sp.; assembly: GCA_964602785.1. Lineage (GTDB taxonomy): Bacteria > Bacteroidota > Bacteroidia > Bacteroidales > Bacteroidaceae > Prevotella. Next base: position 33,276 of record CAZRSL010000002.1, on the reverse strand, counting down.
CCTGAAAGCGACGGGTTGTCGCCCACACGCGTCATAACGCCTGGCGACAACACGCAAAGAGCCGTGCCGACGGTATAGAAGACGAAGCAAACCGCCAACGGCACCCGGCTCGCGCTCTTGCGACGCTGCCACAAACCGACCGCCAAGCCCACACATACGGGCACCGACAGAGCTTCGTGGCTCCAACCGGCCAAAAGCGACAACAATGGCAACCACCACGTAATCCGCCAACGACCCACTCGCCCCTCCCGTCGAGTCAAAACCACGTACAGCAGGAGGTTCAACGTGATGGGTAAAAGGTAGTTGAAAGCTCCCAATTGCCAAAAGAAAGCTGTCTGAACACCCTTTATCACCACAAAGACGAAAAACACAAGCAGCATGCCAAACTCCACGCTGTCCTCTCCCGAAGGTGAGATGACACGCACCGAGAGCCCCACCATCAGCACAAACACCAGGGCGAGAAGCGCGTCGGTGACCCCATCGGGCACAAAGGCGAACAGAGCCTGTGCCAACAGATGCACTGGGAAGCGCCCATTGATAGTCAGATAGTGGGCCAATTGCGAGCGGAAGAGGTCAGCAAGGTTGTTGATGGGCTCAGGGGCGGCGTTAGGGTCGAGCTGGAACTGGAAATGATAGATGATGTCGTCGCCCATAGTTGGCGACGTGAACCACTCCATCACGAAATAGAGCAATCCAATGAGAAGCAGAAAGAGCTTGTAGTTGAAGGCGTGGGACTTCTTCATGGCCGCTGAATTAATACCACTGTATGGCGTTGGAGAAGCTGCTGCGCTTGTCGTATTTCAGCGCGTCGGTCAGTGTTGATGCGTTGCAGCGGAAAGTGAAGTTGTAGCTCGTGTATGGAGCCAGCACCACCGAGCAGCTCATGTTGAAGCAGTGCAAGTCGCGGCTGAGCGAGGCCGTGGTCATGCTCACCTTGTGGTTGTCGAAGTCGTAGCCGCTGGAGAAGCTGATGTTCCAACCCTCGCTGATGCGCACGTTGCCGCTGACGTTGAGCGTCTGCGTGAACTCGTAGCCGTAGCGCATGCGCTTATAGTTGAACTTGTTGATGTTAGAACTCTCACGCATAGTGATGCCATAGCCGAAAGTGAGCGACCAGGGCATCGAGAACGTCATGTAGCCGTCCTCGTCGGTCTCCGCCTTGCCACCACCTTTGCGCTTGGCGGCGTGCTTGCCGCGCTCCATGTCGGGGTCGATGTTCGACTCGATGTCGGTGTCGGTGCCCTCGCCATCGTCCACGTTCTCCTCGTCGTCGCCTCCACCGCCAAACCACTTCTTCAGCTTCTCAGGGTTGAGGGTGAACGACAGGTTCTGCGACATGCCCTGGAAGCGGCCGAAGCGGCCTTTGCTCCACTCGGTGTGGGTGCCGACGTATGGGTGGCCGCTTTCGTCAAGCTCATAGGCGTAGGTGGCGAAGACTGCCTGCATGTTGAACGTGTAGTTCTTCCACCACTTCAGCCTAAGATTGACGCTCAGGTCGCTCCACGGGCGGGTCTCGGCGGCGAAGTTGTAGCCCAGGGTCCAGCCCAGATTGTCGATGATGCTGAGTTTCTTGAAGCCAGTGGAATCCTTGTCGGAGCGCACTTTCATCTCGATGTTGTTGTCAACGCTGAACGAGAGGCTGCCCGTCTTGCCACGGCCGGGAGTGCCATAGAGCGAACCCTCGTAGGGCGAATAGTTGACGAGCGTAACGTTGCCGTCGGCGTCGGTGCGCTGATAGGTCTTCCAGTAGCCGTAGTGGGCCGCGCCGAAGTCGGGAGCGTAGCTGAAGCTGACGCTCGGCGTTAGCACGTGGCGCACCGCGATGATTTTGTCGCCGAAGATCTTGGGATTGGGCGTCCACATGCCGTAGATCTTGGTGTTGGCGCTAAGCGACATGTTCCAGTTGTAGACGTTGTTGAAGCCGTAGACGGTGTCGCGCTTCACCTCCTGGTTCTCCTCGTCCCAGCTCTGATTCACCTTGTGGGAGTACATGCGGTCGGTCAGGCGGAACTGAGGCGACACATTAATATATTTGAACAGCGTGAAGTTGCCCTGCACAGGGATGACGTGCTGCATACCATTGCGCCAGTCCTTCACCAGGTCGGAGTGGAGCAGCTGGTCCTCCTTGGTTGCGATGGAGTTCGACAGCGTGCCGGTGTAGCTCATCGAGATCTTCTCATACCATCGTTCGTTGCCGGCCACGTGCTTGCGGCGGAAGGGATAGAAGCGGGCTATCGACACGTTGAGGTCGGGCAGCGTCAGGTTGATGCTGGAGTCGCGCATATTCTGGTTCAGGTTGGTGGTGGCACTGAGCGTCATGCCGATGCTCGAGAACTGCGTCGACCAGCTGACCGACGATGTACGGGTGCTCTGCGTGAGGGCCTGGGGATTGTACATGCCCGTCAGGTTGTTGCGCTCATAACTCGTGGTGGCGAAGTTGACGCTTGCCGCAAGCGACGAGAACGGGTTGGCCTTGCTGTCCTGACGGTGGCTCCACTGCACCTTGAAGCTCTCCTGCTTGGCGAAGTCGGGCATGCCCTTGTCGCCGGTCTGCGTGTTCTGATAGGAGAAGTAGAAGCTGCCACTGTATTTGTAGCGCTTGCGGTAGTTGCTTGCGGCGGAGAGGCCCCATGAGCCCTTTGTGTAGATCTCGCCCAGCACCTTCAGATCCCATATATCATTGATGGCGAAGTAGTAGCCGCCGTCGCGCAGGTAGAAGCCGCGGCTGTTCTCGTCGCCATACGTGGGCATGATGAAGCCGGAGCTGTAGCTCTTGGTGAATGGGAAGAAGCCGTAGGGAATGGCCAGCGGCAGCGGCACGTCGGCCACGACAAGATAGGCCGGGCCGAACACCACGTCCTTGTTTGGTCTGACCTTGGCCCGCGAGAGGGCAATGTAGAAGTCGGGATCGGGCTTGTCGCACGTGGTGTAGCGGGCGTGCTGAATGTAGATGACGCCCGACGAGTCGCGCTTGCTGCGCTCGCCTGTCAGGTAGCCTTCCTGCTGCTCGGTGTAGACGTTACGTATCAATCCCTTCTTCGACTTGAAGTTGTAGGCCATGGTGTCGCTCTGGTACTCGTCGTTGCCCATCTTGAACACGGGACTGCCTTCAACGCCATTCTCAGCCGTTGAATCTTTCACGCCCGTGGCCCTAACAAGACTGCTGTCGAGGCTGAGGTATATCTTCTGGCTCTGCAAGTTCATGTTCTGGTAGTCCACAGTGGATCCGCCATAGAGATAGGCCGTGCGGTTTTGCGCGTCGTAGACCATAGAGTCCTTGGCCGTGTACTCCACTGGCGCGTCGATGCCGTTCTGCCTCGCACGCTGCAGACTGTCGGCGCGGATAGAGTCGTCGATCTGCTTGTTGTGCATGAAGATGGCTTGGTGGAGCGAGTCGAGCTGGGTGGTGTCGGTGGCGAGCGTGTCGGCTGAAAGAGAATCGTCGGGCAAGGTGCCGACCACAACCGAGTCAGAATCCGGTTCGACTTGTGCAAAACGGTCTTCCGACAGCGACGGCCTCTGTGAGACGGCCATCACCACCATAAAAGTGCTTAACAGAAGCAGAAGAACCGAACGTGCCCTCATCTGATTGTTGCTGATTATTCAAACATTTTGGCCCACGAGCAGAAACGCTCGTAGCCGTCCTGCCCAAACTTCTTCAGGCTCTCGGCCGCCTGCTCCACGGTGCGCTCGCGGTCGAGGTGCGACTTCGAGTAGAACTTGTCGGCATAGCATATCACCTTCTCCTCCATAGTCTCGGGCAGGAAGTCCTGATGGGGCAATGGCAGGTGTTGCCGCTCTATCTCCCGCAGCGTGATGCCGGCTCCCGTGTGCCGCTCGCAGACGCGGGCATGGCGTGGGAAACCAAGACCGCGCAGCAGTTGGCCGCCGATGTAGCCGTGGCAGATGTACGGCTCGGTGCCGAAGCACTGTATGCCAGGCGCGTCGCAGCGGAAGATGCCTATGTCGTGCAGCATCGAGGCCTCCTCAAGGAAGCGCATGTCGAGGTTCAGCTCTGGATGACAACGGCCAATCCGTAACGCTCGGCGCATTACAGACTGGCTGTGGGTCAAGAGGATATGCCTCAACTGGTTATCCTCGGGATAGTATCTGTCGATTACCGACTTGTAATCCAAACTTTCTCCTTTCTTAATCCCAACTTGGGGGTTAAAGGCGGCCTACTCCTCGTGGTCGCGTTCGATATAGGCTATCACGTCGCCCTTGCGCACCTTGCCGCCCTGGTGGGCGTTGATTTCCACAAGCTTGCCGCCGAGGGCTGCGGGAATGGTCTCCAGCTCGCCCCACGGGGTCAGTATGTAGCAGAAGGCGTCGCCCTCGGCATATTCCTTGCCGATGTATGGCTCCACGGCTGGCGCTGCCTCGCCGTCGCCTTGCATCTCCCAGAATATCTGGCCTTTCACTGGAGCAACTATGGCGTCGGCCTTGGCGTGCTTGTAGGCAGCGGCCTCCTCGGGCGACACCTTGGCACCGAGCTTGGCGTCCTTGGCTTTCTGCAGGTCGGCCAGGAAGTTCTTCTTGGCCTGGCCGCTCTTGTAGTTGCGATATTGCTCGGGGTGCATGGCCAACTCAAACAGTTCCTCGTCGTCCTGACCATACTCCCAGCCGTTCTCGTCCATCTCCTTGCGGAAGTCGGGCAGTGCGTCGCTGAGCAGGGTGTGCGGGTCGGCGTCGGTGAATTCGCGGCCTTGCTGCTTGGCCAGCTCCACAAGCTCGGGGGCTATCTCCCCGGGCACCTTGCCACTCTTGCCGAGTATCATGCCCCACATCGAGTCGTCCATCATCACAAAGCGACCCTTGCCCTGTTCTATCGTGAGCAGGTTCATGAGCGATATGTTCTTAACATACTGCGAGAACGGCGTTACGAGTGGAGGATAGCCGACACGCGGCCACACGTAGGCCACCTCGTTGAAGAGCTTGATGAGCAGGTCGTCGACGCTAAGTTCGGGCTCGCCCTTCTTCACGCGCAGGTGGTTGATGGTGCCGCGTATACCGCCAAGGTCGCTCATCATGCTTCCCATCATTCCGCCGGGCAGTCCGCAGCCCAACAAGAGCGAGCTCATTATCTTGTTCTGCGGGTTGATGAAATAGCCCAGCCAGTCGTCGATGAACTCCTGCGTCAGCGCGCGGGCCTCCATGTAGGCGTCCATGTTGATTTCTGGCACGTCGAAACCGGCGTTCTTCAGCATGCTCTGCACCGAAATCACGTCGGGATGCACCTTGCCCCAAGAGAGCGGCTCGATGGCGGTGTCGATTATGTCGGCTCCATTCTGGCACACCTCAAGTATCGAGGCCATGGAGAGACCGGGGCCGGAGTGGCCATGATACTCTATGGGGATGTCGGGATGCTTCTCCTTGATCATCTTGGTCAGCTGACCGAGGAAGTGGGGCTGGCCAATGCCGGCCATGTCCTTGAGGCATATCTCCTCGGCGCCCTCGGCAATCTCGGCGTCGGCCAGACGGCTGTAGTATTCCAGCGTGTGGACGGGCGATGTGGTGATGCACAGGGTGCCCTGTGGTGTCATGCCGCCCTCCTTGGCCCAGTGGATCGACGGCGCGATGTTGCGTATGTCGTTGAGGCCGTCGAAGATGCGGGTGATGTCCACCCCCTGAGCGTGCTTCACCTTGTACATCAGGCGGCGCACGTCGTCAGGCACGGGATACATGCGCAAGGCGTTGAGGCCGCGGTCGAGCATGTGGGTCTTGATGCCAGCCTCGTTGAGGGGCTTGCAGAAGGCACGCACAGCGGCGTTGGGGTCCTCGCCGGCCAGCAGGTTCACCTGCTCGAAGGCACCGCCGTTGGTCTCAACACGGGCGAAACACCCCATCTTGACAAACACCGGAGCTATGCGCTCCAACTGATCCTTGCGCGGCTGAAACTTGCCGGAACTCTGCCACATGTCTCTGTAAACGAGACTGAACTGTATTTTTCTTCCCATGAGAAATGAATCTTTTTACTAAATCTGAGTTGCAAAATTAGATAAAAAATTCCAAAAAACAGGCTGGCTGGCCTATTTTTTGCAATTATTGACTATCTTTGCAACAGAAACTCAGTTGGAAGAAATGAAACACCTTTTCCTTGTTACCATAATTGTGGCCTCAGCGGCCCTCTTTTCCTGCTCCGACAAGCAGGGCACAAGCGACACAAGCGCCATCGACTCGAGCGTGAAGATGCCCGGCGACTCGACCATCTACGGGCTGGCATGCGACGGATGCACCGACTCGACGCTGGTGTTCCTGCCCAACGAGGGTGGCGACCCGGTGAAGTACGACATCGTCAGGGCCACGCGTGGCCACAGAATATACGGCAAACTGGAAATCGGCGACTGGGTGGGCGTGGTGCTCAACCCCAAGAACAAGAAAGAGGCCACGATGGTGATTGACCTCGACCAGCTGAAAGGCACGTGGACCTACCAAGTGATGCCCACGATAAAGGAGTCGAAGACGAAGACACGCGCCCAGATTGAGGCCGAGCTGACCGACTCCATGCGCGCCGTGCTGTTTATTCCGCGCGAGTATGGCTTCACGCTGCTGCGCCACCAGCAGGCCCGCTCGGTGGGTAACGTCTATTCCAGCACGACGCTGCAGGACGAGTCGATAGTGGAATACCCTCCAGTGAAACGCTACACGGGCTGGCGCATCTTCAACGGCCGCTTAGTGCTGACCGGCGACACCGTCGACATGAAAAACCATCGCCGGCTGCCCGACAAACAAGTGAAGCGCGACACGCTGAGCTTTGTGTTCATGCTGGCCGACTCGCTTGTGCTCGACCGCCACACTAATGGCACGCTGCAGCGCATCGAGTTCCACCGCCAGGCCAGCGCCGCCACTGCCAACCGCCGCGCACAAGAAGCCGTCGACAAGCAGACCAAACAGGACACAATCCGATAGGAATCAGCGTTGACCCAGCGCGGCGAGGTCGTGGTTCTGGAATCGGTATTCGGCCAGCCGTTCATATTTCGTCCCTGGCCGGCCATAGTTGGCGTAGGGATAGATGCTGATGCCTCCGCGCGGGGTGAACAGCCCCACCACCTCTATATATTTTGGGTCCATCAGCCGAATCAAGTCTTTCATTATCGTGTTCACACAGTCCTCGTGGAAATCGCCATGGTTGCGGAAGCTGAACAGATAGAGCTTCAGGCTCTTGCTCTCCACCATCCTCACGTCGGGCACGTAGCTGATGCGAATCTCGGCAAAGTCGGGTTGCCCCGTTATTGGGCACAGCGAAGTGAACTCAGGGCAGTTGAACCTGACCCAGTAGTCGTTCTCCCGGTGCTTGTTCTCAAATGTCTCCAGCACTTCGGGTGCATAGTCCATCTTGTACTCTGTCTTGGCGCCAAGGGCTTTCAGCCCCTCTTCTTTCCTTTCTGTCATTGGCTCTGTTTTTTATAGTTGCCATAATGCCTATAGCAACTTTAAACTTAAAACTTTAAACTTAAAACTTTAAACTTAAAACTTTAAACTATCCCACATTAAATATCTCCAGCACGTTGTAGCTGATGCCCTCGTCGAACACGTCAGTGCCCTCGTGCCGCTTCAGCAGCCTGACCACACGCACCGTTACGGGCAGGGCCACAACCTCGTACATCGTCTTCAGAACCACCTGCCAGAGCATCAGCTTGGGCAACTCTGAGGCCGGCACCACGCCACCCAAGGCCAGCGGGAAGAATATCAGGCTGTCGCAACTCTCGCCAGCCACAGTGCTGGCAATGGCGCGGAGCGAGAAGCGGCGGCCACCATCGTGCAACTTCATCCGGCTCATCACGTAGGCGTTGATGAAACTGCCCACGAGGAAAGCCACAAACGAGGCCGCGGCCACACGCGGAGCCAGCCCGAACACGGCGTGGAAGCCCGCGTCGTTGTGCCAGTAGGGCGCGCCGGGGATGGCGTCGCACAATGCGCCCATCAGCACGAAAAAGAAGTTCATGGCGAAGCCCGTCCATATCAGCAGTCGGGCCTTGCGGAAGCCCCACACCTCGCACACGCAGTCGTTGATGATGTAGCTCACGGGGAACACGAGCAGGCCGCCAGTCAGGTTGACGCCCCAAACGCTTATCTGCTTTGTCTCAAGCAGGTTTGCCAATATCAGGCAAACGCAAAAGAGTATGCTGCAAAGCATGAACAGCACGCTCACTTGGTTGTTGCTGTGTTTCATTGTCTTGTTTTGTTAAAGGGGGTTTAGCAAGCACCCCTGTCAGAATTCAGTCTGCAAAGTTACAAATTTATTTCCGAATTGCAGCTGATTATTGGTGGGAAAGACATCAAGGATATACCATCCTGCATTGTTTTTTGTGGCTTTTCGGCGGTTTTTGCGGCTTGAAGTGAATAATGTTGCGCTCCGAAACGGGACGGATGATAATCAGTCAAAGGCCCTCCCCGACCTTTTGGCACGTATGGTGAACGTTTGCGACACGTGTGAAAAATGTTTGCGACACGTGCCAAAAACGTTCACGACACGTGTCAAAAACGTTCACGACACGTGTTCGAGATTGCCAAGTCGCCTCTTTTACGGTATGGAAGAATTAACCAGGATCAGTTACATTAATCATTCAGTGTAGAGGCCATGCACAGATAAATATCCACCTGTAGTGGACATTTCATTTGCATTGATTTGAAATCTATGTGAATAATACAGGCTAAAACAAGCTGTCCATGGTTACCACCTTTTGGAAAATGCCACTATGCATGCCATATTTCAGGCCGTATGTAGTTACGAGGGTCATCTGCACATTCTGCCTGCGCCCGCAATGGTCTATCATCCAGTTCAAACGGTTGCGGAGCTTCACCTCGTAGTCTTTCTTCACCTCAAACTCGCCGTTGACGAACTTCATCTCACACAGGTTGACAACCCTGTCCGACCGGCTGATTATAAGGTCTATCTGCATGCCATGCTGGCTCTCAGTGCCCCTCATAGTCCAAGGTGCATTGTTGGAACTGACACCCGCCACCCCCATTGCAGCCTTTATCTGCTCCACGTGTTTCAGGCACACATTCTCAAAGGCGCGGCCACGCCAGGCGTTGAGCGAAGGAAGGTTCTCGTTATCTCTCCAGAAATGCTCTTCCCTGTCCTTGTCCTCCACTTGGTTGAGATAAAACAGGCAGAACGGGTCGACCAGCCGATACAGCTTGTCGCGCTTGCTGTTCTCAAAAGGCTTGTAGCACTCTATGAAGTCGCTTGTCTCCAATGCCCTGAGATATTTTGTAAATCTGTCGTTAGACGCAATACCAGTCTGCTTGGAAATATCCTCCCGGCTGTAGCCCGCTTGTCGTTTGGCAAGCAGGCTTATTATACTTATGTAGGGCTGAGGTGCTTTGAAAATGGAGTGGAAAAGCCTCTCAAACTCGTTGCGCAGTTTCGCCTGACGAGAGAAAAAGAGGTTGTCGATAGTTTGTGCAAGACTGTAGCCTGGCTGAACGTAGCTAAGATACATAGGTATGCCGCCAACAGCCATGTACAATTGGAGTATGTCGTAACGCGACATCGTAACTCCTTGCGACTGTAGCAGCTGCTCGGTCTCATGAAGATTGAACGGCAACAAGCGGATTTCGGCATTGACGCGGTCATACAGGCCTCCGTATGAATTAATCAGATTGTCCTGTATCCATGATGTGGCCGAACCGCAGACTATCAGCATGAGATTGTCCTGGCCAGAGCCCCAGCCGTTCCAAAAATGTTCAAAAGCAGTGATAAACCCGGAACGGGGTGTGTCCATCCATGGCAGCTCGTCGAGAAACACCACCAATCGCTCGTTGCCGTTGCGCTTTCCCAGCAACACACTCAGCCTATGGAATGCCTCCATCCAGCTCTTTGGTCCCGCCTCTGCCTTGGCACCATAACGTATAAGACTGGCATTAAAGGCCGACAGTTGTGCTTCCAACAAATTGCCGTCCTGCAGCTCAATGGGTGATAAGCCTGTGTGATAAAAAGCGAACTTATCCTTGAACAACTCACGCACAAGGAAAGTCTTGCCCACGCGCCGTCTGCCATAAACGGCAACGAGCTGAGCCTGCCTAAGGTGATATATACGATGCAACTCTGCAATTTCTTCCTTGCGGCCAATGATTGTACTCATTTTCTTATTGACATCTGGATTACAACTGCAAAGTAAGCATTTTTTTGGCAGATGGCCAAACTTTTTAGCCGCTTATTCGTCCACGAACTGACATTTTTACTCACTCGTGGACGATTAAATGGCACTTATTCGTCCACGAGTGGGCAAAACAGTCAACTCGTGGACGATTATGGCATTATGCAGACCGTTTATTTGCGTTTCTTGGCTTTGTCGGGGCCAATCCACTTGTTGAGGAACTGCAGGGCCTTCAGCTGCACCTCTGGGCCGCACCAGTGGCCCATGTCCATGATTTCTGTGTAGAGACGGTCGCCCACGCCCTGGCTGTCCCACACCTTGTGCATCGTCTCGTAGGCGCTTCTGACGGCGATGGGAGGAAACAGGTGGGTGTCGTCTTTGCCATTGAGAAACATCATTGGCTTGGGGCACGCTATCGACGCTATGTGCGGATAGTCGAGGTAGCGGCGTATGCCCGGAATCAGGTTGGCCCACTCCTCGTGGCGGCTCATGCCGTACTCCTCGCTCACCTGGTACTTGGCGGTGTGCATCCAGCACACGGCCACGCCCACCTTCACCTTGTCGGTCAAGGCCGAGAGCATCCACGTGCGGTAGCCGCCCATGGAGTGGCCCATGCAACCCACGCGTTCCGGATCCACCTCCGGCTGCTGCGAGAGGAAGTCGGCGGCGTAGGCATCCTCAAAGTTCATCCACGCACTCAGGTTGCGCCCCAGCATGAAGAATGTGCTGGCGGTGTACTTCCAGTCGTCGCCCGACGTGCCGCCTTTCACTCCGCGGTCGCCCCACATCGGAGCGTCGGTGGAGAGCACCACATAGCCGTTCTGGGTCAGGTAGTCGCCCACATACTGGTCGCCGTAGCAGCCGTGGCACCACTTGTCGGCGTCTTCCATGACAGAGTCGGGCACTCCGAACGGCCTTATCATCTTCTCCTTGCCTATGGAGTAGTGGCCGCCATGGTCGTGCAGCAGCAGCACGGCGGGGTGCGGGCCCTCGCCGTCGGGCACCAGCTCGTAAGCCAGCACGCGTGAGTAGCGCGTCAGGTTGAACTCTATCTTGCGGGCGGTGTAGCCCTTGCGCTTCTCTGTGGCCACAACCTTCATGTCCCAACTCTCAGACGGGCGCGGCGGGGTGAGCATCTCCTCAGCCAACTTGGCGCGGGCGGTGCTGCGCCAGATGCCGAAGTCGCCGATAGGGCTGTTGCCCCATGCCAAGGGATAGGTGTTCTCCTTCTGCAGCGAGTCGATGAAATAGGGTGTGGGCACGCGGCCCTCAAAGATGTAGCGTTCGCTCTGCTGCGCCATGCTTGCAAGCGGGCAAAGCAGCGTCAGAATCAACAAGGATAGCGGTTTCATACTGTTTGGATAGATATTGTTTCAGTTTAACGTTCGTGGTGCAAAGATAGCAAAAAGTTGGCATATAGCACCATGGTGAGGCCGAAAAAGTGAGCTGAGCCAACCAACCCAATCGAATGAAACAAGTTCCGCAATCAACGGCCACTCTGTTGCCAGCTGCCGGATATTGGCAAACTTACACTCCCTCCGCCTTTAATAAAACATAAAAATGCCGCCGCTATATGCCGAGGCAAGCGGGAAAACGCTAATTTTGCAGTCGTAACACTAAAGAGAAACAACAATTATGAAGAAAATCAGAGCAGCCGTGGTGGGCTATGGCAATATCGGCCACTACACGGTGCAGGCACTTGAGGCTTCGGCCGATTTCGAAATTGCAGGAGTGGTGCGCCGCCAAGGCGACAAGGACAAGCCACTGGAACTGACCCCCTACGAGGTTGTAAGCGACATTGAGCAGCTCCATGATGTCGACGTGGCCATACTATGCACGCCGACACGCTCTTGCCCCGACTACGCCAAGCGCATCGTCGCCCTCGGCATCAACACCGTCGACAGCTTCGACATCCACACCGACATTCCCGAGTATCGCGCCGCCCAAATGGAGAACTGCCGTCGGGCAGGTCGCGTCAGTGTGATCTCGGCGGGATGGGACCCGGGCAGCGACTCCATCGTGCGCACGCTCATGGAGGGACTGGCGCCCAAGGGCCTCACCTACACCAACTTCGGCCCGGGCATGTCGATGGGCCACAGCGTCGTGGTAAGGTCGAAGAAGGGGGTTAAGAACGCCCTCTCCGTTACCATTCCCCTCGGCGAGGGCATCCACCGCCGCATGGTCTATGTAGAACTTGAGCCAGGAGCCACAGTTGAGCAGGTCTACGCCGAGCTGAAGGCCGACCCATATTTCGCCACCGACGAGACCCACGTGTTTGCGGTCGACAGCGTCGACGCGGTGCGCGACATGGGCCACGGCGTCAACCTGACGCGCAAGGGCGTCAGCGGCAAGACGCCCAATCAGCGCATTGAGTTCGACATGAGCATCAACAACCCCGCGCTGACGGGCCAGATACTCGTCAACGTGGCTCGCGCCTCCATGCGTCTGGCTCCCGGATGCTACACCATGCCAGAGATACCAGTCATCGACATGCTGCCGGGCACACGCGAAGAGAACGTGGCCAAGCTGGTGTAGTACTCTTACGACTCTTTCGCACCACACCCTGACGAACGGTGGGCGGCTCTGCTTGTAGCCCTCATCGTATCCACTGAAAAGCGAGATTAAACACTCGCCAACAGCAAAACTGATGAAGAGCGGCAAAGGACAATCGCCCTAATTTGACCGTTTGCTTGGCCTTTAATGTAGCCGCCCGCTTACATAGGAGCAAGCGGGCGGCGGTTGTATATAGGGGTTGGTTGCCGGGACGAGTTAGAAAACATTATCCTGCCCGCTCCAACTTGTATCGAGCGTAACCGAGAAGTTGGCGCTTGACAATCCAATCTGCGTATAATCGCCTTTCAGAATGACATGCTTGTTAGGATTGAGAGGTACATTGGTTATCACCTTTCGCGTTGGACGGGTACCATATTGTATGGAAACTGTTTGCGTCTCATCTGTGCCGAAAACGTAATCACTTCTCATCGTTTCGCCCGCACTCCTATTATTATCACCAAACCTTATATAAGTATTTGTATCTGGCGTTCCTGTAGCAGAGTTGGTCAAGACGTTGAATGACCGATACATGGGACAGTAAAGAAAAATCTCATCTGAGGTAGTCAAATCTGTCGTCGTCTGCATCGTGACTTTCGCGACTGCATGTTTCAACTGAACTCCCTGCTGGCTTATTTCTTCTGGTGTTAGTGTCGTTGCTAACGAATAGGCTACATCTTGACTAAAAGGAACCTGTAATGTTACATTTTTCAAATCATTCGCATCGTAAGTTCCAGTCATGTCATTATATGCCCAAAAAAGGAACGTGTATTTTTGCCCTGCATTCAAGTCTGGTATGGAAAACGTGAATTTCCCGTCCGTTCCTTTATCAACCTTGACGCGGGCTACCTTCTGTGTGGCATCTGCGTCTGAATACACTTCAACTATTGCTGCATTGACAGATGCATTGTCATCGTCTTCACCAACGGCGCGGGTTTTCATCCCATCGTCCAATGTGGCAGTAAACGTCACCACGTTGTCGGCACTGTCGTTTGTCTCTTGCAGCGCATCATCGCTGCTGCACGATGCCAGCATCGCTGCGATGCCGAGCATCAAGAAAGTTCTTTTTGCTTTCATTGTGTTCTGATTGTTTTTTATGTTTATACTGTTCTAAAATTCTATGATTGTCTCGTCCCAATCAGGTTCGATGGTGATGCCTCCCACGTTTACCCCGGCTGTGAGGAACTTGCCCTTAATGGTTGTCTGGCAACCTTGCTTGTAAGCGATGGTTACACCACTGACGCTGCTAATCTTGTTGCCGTTGCTGTCGCTGACCGTCAGCGTTACCGTGACCGAAGACTCTCCGCTTGCCAATATCCAATCTGAGGCCAACGGCAACTCCGTTGCTGCCTTGCCGGGGTCGGTCAGCATGGCGGAAAACGCAATGCCCGTAGTGGCATCAGTCACAATATTTTTCAGGACATTGAACTCCGACGGGAGATAACCTTCATACTGCACCGTTACCGTCAGTTCTTCCAATGGAGGATATTTCCCGGGTTCCAGTTCCATGAGTTTATGATACGTATCCACGTCATTGGCTATGATGCGGTATTTTGCCAACGGTCGCTGCAAAGCTATCGACACGGTGGTGGTGTCGCCCGAAACCGTGATATTGCTTTCGTTGCCGCAAGCGGCATCCTTGGCATCGGTATTTGCCGTATAAGGCTCCGTGGCGATTGACACCGACTTCAGGCTTTCGGTGTGATAGTATGTGTCGGCAAGCGGCGCGTCCGCACCGGCGTAGTCTGCCCAAAGGCGCAGGTCGTAGTCGCCTTCTGACAGTTGCAGTTCAATCACGTATGTGCCGTCCTCCTGCAGTTGCGGCGTAACCGCCTTATGGAGTACTACTTGGTCCCTGCCACTTTCGCAGAGCTCTGCCACACAGCGCAGTGCGTATTCTGTTTTGGCAGCACGGGTCTTGGCCTGCGTCGGAGTAAACTCTGCCATCGTAGTTTCGGGTAGTGTGAAACGCACGCAAAGGACAGGAAGGGAGAAAGCGCCTCTTTGCAAAGGCAGGACGACATGCGTCAAGCCGTTCTCCTTAACATCCGCATCCGTCACGCCCGAAAGCAAATCGCCGTCAATGCCCGATTCCGATGCCACCCACTCATGCAGGGCGGTCAGGGTGGCGGCCTCAGTCGGCGGCTCATCGGCATTGACTACCACTGCGAGCGTGTAGTGTCCGGCCTGTAGCGGCAACAGGGTCGACGCTATGCTTTGCGCGTTTGCAAAATCGTGTGCGGCGCAGAGTTTTCCGCTCGTATCATAAATGTATAGCTTGGTTTGCCCGATGGCAACATCACTGCAACTGCTGTTGTCGAGGATGACCACCGTTCCACGCTCGTTTTCGTGTGTGCCATCATTGTTGCAGGCCGTAAAGCCTGACAGGGCGGCAACCATGAGCAATAGGCTCAAAATGTGATTGGTTATTGTTTTCATAATTTCGCAGCTGATTTACCAAATGTCCATACTATGCGCGCACCGCTCTCCCAAATGAGGTTGCTGTTGTGCTTGCATTCGGGCATGCCGTCCAAGCACCTTCCACTCAGAGCGGTGATTTCGGAGTAGAGCCCGATGCCCAAGTTGCAGGTAACCCTGTAGCCTGTCTGCAATCGTCCGCCATAGCCCAAATGCCACTTCTTGTCATGTTGCAAAACCTTTTTGTTTTCAGCGATGGTTTTGATGGAGGCTTTTGTCCCTAAAGCATACAAGGCCGGCGACACGCCGAGCGTCCAGCGGCTCGTTCTCGTCTGATTAAAGAAACCGAGGATGTTGACATTGAGTCGTGCGCCATACTGTTGCAGGCTGACATTGCTCTTGATGCCGGCATAGTCCCAACCGTCCATGCCTGCGACGGGAGCGTAGTATCGCATCCCGTCAGAACCGAGCCAATAGCCTGAGTTTACACAGCAATCTCGTGCGGAAAGGTTTGTTTTGCCCCATTTGGCTGACAGCTCTGCAGAAAGAACACGGGAGAAGTGATAGCCCACGAACAATCCGAAAGCATGTCCGGCTCTTGTCTTGTCCGCGCCAAACGAGCTGAATGCACCAACGTCGAAAGCAACGCCGCCTTCCACACCGCCGTACCAGCTGCCGCTGACTTGGAGCGTGTCGGTCGGTGAAGTCGTCGCAGCTGTCGGTGATGCCATTGCCATAGCAACGATGATTGGCGTGAGAAGTTTTTGTCCTATTTTCATAAAATTACAAGGTTGAATGAGAAATATCGTAGTGATAAAGAAACAGCGTTGCCGACGTGGCAGGACGAATGCCGCACGGTAACGCTGTTAAATGGTGATGCAAAGGAACGTGGGCCGCTCGTAGCGGCGGTATGCCATTGTACAAACAAAAGCCCACGGGCAATCCGGATAATGTTATCCACGAAGATTCCGCCAATGCTTTGATTTCCCTAAGAATTATTGTAAACATGCACGCAGGAGGATGGGCGGTGAGAATATGTGTGTGTTTGCACAAATTATCGCAACTGCCGTATATCTTTGGGGATGAAACGCGTTTCTTCACACGGACAAGAGAACCAGTCAGTGCCGTTGTCTTTCGGATGAACGAAACCATCAGGAAGACGGAAACTGCGAGAAACTTACATTTCATTTATATCATTGTCAAAATAATTGGATGCAAAGATAATAAAATTTTGCAAAAAACCGCGCGACTCCACGCAAAATATTAACGGATGTTTTTAAATGCAAAAACTATGCAAAGACATCCCCAAGTCTGCCTTTCAAGACTTGGGGATGTTTTATAGATTTGCATGGATAATATGTATCCGATTAAGCAAATTAAAAAAATGTCAAAACGGTCATAATTGGGCTGTTTCTGAAGTAGGGTGTTCAATATGATGTACCCACATTTTATGCCATTCTATTCAAAGCCCTTTTCCTTCTGACCAGCGGATTTGGCCTAACCTGCATTATTCATAGTAATCATCCCATGCAGGGGCCGCGTAGGTAGGGTTAGGGCCGGCCCTCATTAATGTTCGACATCTTTTTTGAGCGGTGATGACATTGTTTGTGGGCTGGCCCTAACCCTACCTACGCGGCCCCTGCAATTTGATGGTGTAACGATCCCAATATGTGAATAATGTAGGCTAAAAATGGGTACATCATATTGAACACCCTATTATTGAAGTCATAAAACCAACTAATTCACAATACAGATAGCATCTCCATCCAAAAGCTAAGGAACTTCCTGTTAACGTGAGTTCGACGAAATTTCTCGAACAGTTCCGGGTGCAACAGACAGAACATACGGCAGACTTCATGATGTCCTGCCATTACCACCATACGGCAGAAACGTTGAGCTATTCACCATTCCGCGTCATTCTTGCGGCAGCGAAAGTAGTGGCCGTCTATGTATAGTTAAAAGATAACTATAATCCCTTGAATCCGTGTGAATTACCACTCTACAAGCACTCTGTCATCATCTCCCATCAGTTGTAACGCACGTGCTTATCAATTGATAATCACGTGCCCGACAATTGATGGGCACGTGATTTTCAATTGATGGACGATGGTGACAGAGGCTCTTCACTAGAATCAGGCAGTTCCATCGCCCCCTTGGCTAAGCCTGAATTATTCATGATAGTGTCAGCTATATCATACAGAGTCCTGACAGAGAGTAAAAAATCCCGTGCAACCATTCAGTTACACGGGATTCTTTATTCTTGTCTATCAGTGGTTATCCACTTTTACTTCATCTCCTCGAAGATAATTCTGCATAGATTATCAGCCGCTTGCAAGATTTTTGTCGCAATAATGTTCATAATTTCTGTTAACAAACACCCATTAACGATAAGCAACGATAGATGTCGTCGCCCCGTTTTTGAAAGTTTAACGGTTGGGTTACAAGGTGACAAAGAGGTCGCCTCCTTTTACTTCTCTTGGCATGCGCCGCGAGTACATGTTGTCAGAGAGCCCTTGCGAGGTCACAAACACCGGCACTACGCTCTTGCGTGTCTTAGTGACTTTCTTAAATATGCGGATGCGTCGTTCTACAAGGTTGAAATAGCTTTTGCCTATCTCAAATTCCGTCAGGCTGTATTTCATCTCACAGACGTTGATGGTGTTGTCGGAACGGTCTATCAATAAGTCAATCTGTGTGCCGTGTTTCAAGTCTTCATCTGCATCAGAGGGTAATGACTTCGGAGGACGATAGCTCCAAGAACATATGGTGTTTATGCTGCCGTCAATGCCAAGGGCATGTACAATCTGCTCAATGTGGTTAAGGCAGACTATCTCAAAGGCATAGCCGCACCAACTGCGGTATTCCTCGGTAGACTGCATCTTCAGCCAGTAGCCTTTCGTGAAACCGCGGCGGCCTTCTATAAACTTGAAATAGAACAGCGAAAACGGGTCTGTCAACTGGTAGACTGTTTCTTTCTTCGCCTTGCCGAAAGGTTGGTAGCTGCGGATGAAGTCGCATTCCTCAAGCTCTTGAAGTTTTGTAGTGAAGTTACCGTTGTTTGCCGATTTGGTCTCAGCAAGAAGCTCAAGCCGCGTCATGCCCTTGCTCTTCTTTGCCAAAGCCGTCACAATGGCTATATAGGAATCCGCTTTCTTGAACAAAGCCTTGTATAGTCTCCCGAATTCGTTGGTCAGCTCGCCACCCCTTGTAAAGCACAGCCGGTCTATGTTCTGGGCCACGCTCTGGCACTTCTCAAACAGCGACAGGTAATAGGCCACTCCGCCGACAGCCATATAGCACTCTATAATCTCTTGGCGCTCATACCTGAAGCCATGGGAATGAAAATATTGCTCGGTCTCTGCAAGCGTAAACGGGGCAAGGGCAATCTCGTGTGTGACCCTGTTGTGCAAGCCTCCCCGTGAGTTTATCAGGTTGTCGAGCATCCATGTCGTGGCACTGCCGCAGCCAATGAGTTTTATGTCATGCCGGTAAGCCGCCCAGTCGTTCCAGAAATGCTCCAACTCGCGAAGGAAGTTAGAGCCTTGGGTGTCTATCCACGGCAATTCGTCGAAGAAAAGTATCTTTGGCCCGTCGGGCAATCCTCCAACATATTTTTCCAACTGTCGGAAAGCCTCATTCCAGTTTCCCGCCTTGGTCTCGGCGGACGTGAAGTTCTGAAGGGATGCGCTGAAGTTGGTAAGCTGCTCCTCTGTTGTGGAGCCTTCTATTCCTGTCATTCTGAAACATAGTTGTCCCTCAAAGAGTTCCTTCACGATGAAGGTCTTTCCCACACGTCTGCGTCCATAAATGGCGACGAACTCAGACCTGCTGCTTGAAATGTATTCTGACAAGCGCCGCGTCTCGTCTTTACGCCCTATGATATTTGCTTTCATGTCATCATTGTTTTGGCGCAAAGTTAACGAAAAACCATGATTGCGCCAAAAATAGCAGTATGTTTTTGGCGCAATGTCTCAAAATTCATCACATTGCGCCAAATCCTCAATGGCAGTCTATGCTTTATTTGGCTACAAAGCCAACAAAAGCCATCGTTTTAGCCAAATAAAACTAAGTACATCTAATTAATACCATGCCAAAACATACATCGTCTATTCTAACCTTTCAACACCTCGTCAACAGGAAAGCGGCAGAACGTTATGTCGAGGACAACTATGGTGTGAATGAAAGGCTTTGGAGTAGCGTTGTCGCTGTGATAAAAACAAAGATAATATAAGCAAAAAACTCATATCTCCAGCCAACTTTATAGTCGCGCACCTTTCCTTCTTTTCACAAGAACAGGTAGAGCGGGCAGAAAAGAAGCAGAGAAAGCGGCACAACAAAGACAAAGAGGGCACTACATACTTCTTTGCTCATGCATAGATGCCGTCGCTTCAGTTATGTTTTTGATATAAAGCCTCAATATGTTGAAACAAGTCGAATAAACTTATGCTTTCATGCGGTAAATCATTGGCATGGTTTAAATCCAATATTCTCCTCAAGGGCATTTTACACAACACTGCGGCAAAGGAAACTATTGCTTGCGCCTTGGGGTTGCAGGCAAGTTGGTGTAGGTTGTTCTCCGTGTCCATGGTAAACGACAATGGAGTTTTGGCGGAATCATACTCAAAAAGACAACTGCCTACGTCTTGTGTCAGTTTCCCACGCTTCTTAATGAAAGGGTAGACACGAAGTTTTTCTCTATTCCCGTGGATAAGATAATAGTCGCACAAAGAAAATTCTTCAACTGGCAGCTTTTCCATGTGCCCACCATTAGTCGTTTTCTGTGGATTAGAATCTATGCCACCCCCTCCTTTGATAACAAGCATTTCCTCATTGTCCTCTTCAAAAGTGTCCTCCTCGTTCCGTTCACGAGGCATACCACATTCTTCTCCACTACCATAAGAGGTTTCATCAACATCCCTGCCTTTGAAATAGAACTGCCAGTCTCGGTTGGCATCAGGTAATCCGAAATAGTTGTATAGGCCCACATTGTCGATTATGATAGTTTTCTCCTTGTCTTCCACCACCCGCAGTCCGCGCCCAACTTGCTGAAGATACAGAGCAAGTGAACGTGTAGGCCTTGCCAACTGTATGAAGCTAACATCGGCACAGTCAAAGCCTTCTGTGAAAATCTCAACATTGACGAGTACCCTTATGTCACCTTGCCGGAAGGCTTCTATCATCTGCATTCGTTCTTCTTTAGGCGTGTCACAATCGATGGCCACGGCTTTCACGCCTTTCGAACTATACAAAGAAGCAATATTGTAGGCATGGCTTTTATTGATGGCATAGATGATGCCCTTCCTGCCCCAAGCGTATTTCTGATACGCATCAAACAGCTTCGCCCGTATCGGCCTCTGATTGAACGTTATGTCAAGGTCGGCATTGGCGAAGTCACCAGTCTGAGCCACTTCGGCATTGTCTACCATGTGCTGAATCATGGAGTTGGGTCTTATTGATACATAATCGAAGTCTGCCAGCAGATGATTGGCAATGAACCACGAAATCTGCGGAGTCGTTACAAGTTTTTGGTAGAGTGGTAAGAAAGTCTCATGGTTCAATCGGTAGGGTGTTGCCGTGACTCCAAGTTTCTTTGCGCAAGGGAAGGCCTCAAAGAGTTGTTTGTATGTGTTGGCAAGAGAGTGATGCGCCTCGTCAACAATGATGTAGTCAAACTGCTGTCTAATGGTGTTTGCTTGATTGCGGATAGAGAGTATCGACTGTATGCTCGCCACCTGAACACGATGCCACAACTGCTGTTCACGGTTGCCTTGCACTATCCCATGACGGATGCCATAGCGGGATAGCGAGGCTGATATTTGGTCTATCAGCTCGGTTCGGTGGGCAATGATTAGAATATGCAGTTCCTCATGCTTCTCTCTATAGTATAGCAACAGGTCATTGATGAGCGAAACAAAGAGATAGGTTTTTCCTGTTCCTGTTGGCATTTGCAACATCACGGAGTCATAATGGTCCCATGCTTCAAAAATCTGCCGCTTGGCATCTATCTGATGCTGTCGCAGATTACCGTTGTGCTTGGGGATTGAGGAGTACTGCATCATGACTTTGAGCGGTTATTCCGGTTTCCTATCCTCTTGTATGGCTTTGTCTCATTTGACGAGAAATAGGTGATATCCATCTTGATATGCAGCATAAGGCCCATAACGCGCAAAAGCTTCACCTTATCCTTTAAAGCACCGGGCACAAGAAGCCAGCGGTTCACGCCCACCTGCACCTGCCCACGGTACAGCTTTGCCGATGTTATCAAGTCTTTGCCACCTTGTTTTAGGTTCAACCTGCGAACATTGTCGATGCCAAGATGCCAAACGCACTGCATGAAGGTCTCGTTTGTATTCACCTCGCCTATGACCGTATGGTCGGGGAAAGTCACTTCCAACACCGTCATGCCTTTTGAACCACGGGCTACCCGTTTTCCTTTGAAGTCCTCGCTTAGGTCTATTTCCAGTCCGAGGTCTAATTGCTTATTGATATTCTTCAGTTGCGCAAACTTGTTGTAGGTATCGCCCTGGATATTCACATACAATCCATCACCCACAGGCTCCATAAAGTCTTTGTAAAGGTCATAGATGGTGCGTGAGAACATGGGCAGATGGCACACCTCAATATTTACATGACTGAGCTTGTCAGAGCCAATCTTACGCAATGTCGCCAAGAAGGTCTCCTTCACGCTTGTGTAGCAATACACTGTACCATCGGGGAACCTCACCCTTATCTTCTTTGGCTTGGCACGTCCTTGTACCCCTTCCATGGCATTAGTCTTTAGTTCTCATATATCTTTATGGTGTTGTCGAGTGAGATTAGCTCGCCGGGCTGCATCTTCGAGCGGTATATCTGCACCCACTCCGAGCCGATGGAATGATAGGTGCCGAGACGCAGACGCAGTGCTGCGTGGCCGTCGTGCTCTGTTATTCGCAGGTTTTCCACCTCGTAATAACCGTCGATGCTGCCTCCAACCATAGGGAGCAGATACCTCACGCCAAGCAGGTTGACCGCTGGGATGCGCTCCATGACATATACCTTTCCCTCGTGCTTGGCAAACTTACCGAATTCGGCATCGGTCTTTCTCACCAGTCCAGTCAAAACGTTCTTTAGGCTGCTGTTCTGTGGTAAGCGATACGCCGTCTGTGTAAGTTTGGGCAGCACATCCTTGGGATTGGTGCCGAGCTGGCATTGCTCCACATAGAAGCTCTTGCGCAAGGTGTCGAGCAAAGCCTTATTGTTGTGCTCCGGGTCGCTCTTGTCCAAAGCCAGCGAGAGTATGTCGTGACCGCCAAAAGGCGTGTACACCTTGCCGACGACATCCTTGAAATGTTCACGGATGTATGCCGCACCATCCACATGCTGACGTGCCTCCATGGCATAGAAGTCGTACTGCTCCTCCAGCATCTGCTGTATCTCCTTGCGGAACATCCTGCGCACCTTGTCTTTCCATGCTGCCTTCTGAGACCTGTTGTTGCGGGCATAGAGGGCGACGACAAACAGGAAGTTGACATCATAGTGGCACACCAACAGCGTGTCGCGGTCGAAGAGGCGGTTCTTGAACTGTAGGGAAGAGAACGACTTGTTCCTCTTCTCCGTCAACTCTATATTGTCGCGGTAGCTCAAGTCCTTGTCGATGGTGGCACTGATGAAGAAATTGGGTATGACGTTGTAGCCTTCTGTCTCGTCATCGCGCAGCTTGCCTATCTTGCCATAATCCTTGTACGCCTTCTCTATCTCCTCGCGGTTTCCGTCCTCGTCCATGAACACATTGAGGTTCCACTGGATGACGTTGCGGGCGTAGGTGAACTGCTTGTACACAGAATTGGCACCCACCTCGTTGCCCCGCTTGTAATATTTCGAGTCGCCTATATAGTACACAGGCTTGTCCTTGTCGTAGGCCGTCAGGCTCTGATAGGAATAGAGGTGGTCGATACGTTTGCCGTCAGGCTGGTCTTTCAGCCCTGTGGGAATCTTGTCGCGCGGCTCGCCTACAAGCTCGTCGATGATGGCCTCGAAAACGATGTTGAAATTCTTCACCAGTAGGTAGTCCTTCTGCTTCGTGTCGATGACCACGCGGCGGGCCTTGTCGAAGAAGGCATAACAAAGTTCCCACAGGCGCAAGGCCTTGTCGGAGAAATACTTATATTTGATTTGCCGCAGCCTCACCTGCCCAAGCCCGTCCATGTAGGCATCAAACTTGCTGCCCGTGATGAGCTTGAAGTTGCAGTTGACGGGCGTGTCGAAGCCGTAGTGCTCGTTGACATAGTTGAGTATGGAGAAGAATATCACGAGCAACTCCTCGTCGAAGTTGATTTGCCGCCGCTTGTTCACGGGGCGGATATACACGGGCGTGCCGTCCTGCACGATGGCGGAAGAGTGGGCTATCGTGCGCGTCCAGTTTATCTTGTTCAGCCCTGAATGAAGGTTTCTGAGGATGAAGAAGAAAAGGTTCTGGTTCTCGCGGTTGAAGTCAATCAGCGACAGGATGACGTCAAGGAAAGTGTTGCTCAATCGTTTTTGGCTTCTGCCCACCTGCGTGATGGTCTTGTGGTAGACTATCGAGGAGTCGGTGTGCTTGTCGTTGTGGAACACGGTAATGGCACGGTATATCCACACGGCGAACTCATAGATGAAGTTGCGTTGGGCATCGGTCAGCGGGTTGTTCTTGTCGAGGTCGATGATGTCCTCCGGGCGGTACTGGCCGAATACCCGCTCCTCGCCGTTGACATCCTCCAGCAACACCTTGGGCAGGATGAATACGCAGTCGTGAACCGTGTGGTTGTAGAAGTAGCCCACATAGTTCACGCTGACGTAGCCCTCAATGTTCTCCAAAGCGTCAATCTCCCGGAGAATGTCGCTCACGTTCTTCGCCGCATACTGGTGTTCCTCGATGATCAACTTCATCTACTTAGGGTCTATCTCATCAATGAGGCGTTTAATGATGACGCACTCTTTATGGAACCAGTCGAAGGCTTTTCCCCAATCGTCATGATCCAAGTCGAAATCGCCCAGCAACTGGAAATATTCGTTCTTGAGATTGGAAGTGTAGGTTAACTCTGTGCCGAGTTCCCGGGTGAGAAGGTCTTTGGCATCTTGATACTTTTGGAATGCGCTATTGTCCTTGTCCTTGTTGAAAACGACTTGGATGCGCATCTTCTTTGTCTGATAAATCACGGCGAGGGAAATGTAGTATGGCCGGTTAAGGCCGCCGATGTTCAGCCAGTTCTGCCGCAGTCCCTTGGGATTGGTGAACGTGCTTTTGAATGCTGCATCGTTGTCATAAGTCTCATTGAAGCCTTTCCAGAATTTCTCATATTTGTCGATGACGGTCTCGCTTTGGTTGTCCTTGTTCTCTGCATCATCAGGTTCTTCATCCTTCGTCACCGCATGTTCCACATGCAGGTTTTCCAGCAGCCGACCCACCCTGTCCTCACGGACAACGGTATTTCCCTGGCTGTCTATCTCATAGAACTGGTCAAACATAAGGAATCCGCCGTTGCCGTCATCCAGGAAGGGCTGTTCTTTCTCGAAGTCCTTCAGTACCTCGTTCCAAAGGAAGAAGAACACCTTGCCGACAAGCGTC
The DNA here is from genome assembly GCA_964602785.1 of uncultured Prevotella sp. Taxonomy (GTDB): domain Bacteria; phylum Bacteroidota; class Bacteroidia; order Bacteroidales; family Bacteroidaceae; genus Prevotella. Next base: position 8,619 of record CAZRSL010000002.1, on the reverse strand, counting down.
TCTGCGTCAATCACCCCGCCCTTGGCCTTGCAGAAGAAGTAGCCGAGCTTTTTGTCCTGAGAGTTGGTTAGGCCGCCTATCTGCCCGTTAATGGCCGTAATGAATGACCACCAGTCATAGTTATAGCCATTCACGCTGATTCTCCATTTCAGCGGTTCTCTCGTGTCTTTGTCCACGGCCTCGCTGATGGGGATGTACTTCCAGTCCCAGCGGCGCTTGAAGGCGGAGTCTATCGGGAAGAGGCTCTGGTCGCTCGTGTTCATCGTCGCCCAAATGTATAGGTTAGGCGGCAGCACCAGCACCTTGCCAAGACCTATCTTCTGTGCAATGTCGGGGTCTTTGAACATCTCCGACAGTTTGTCCTCGCCCGGTATGGCGATGTTCTCAAACGCCTCCGACAGGTATTTCTCCATGTCCTTGTCGGCGTTGATGGGGTATTCCGAATAGCCGTCATCGTTGCGGTCGAGCAGCTGGAAGAGGTCGCCGAAAATCTGTGCGCAGTTGCCACGGTTAATCTCCTCTATGACGAGATACTGCTCCTTCACGTCCTCGCCATCCTTGGCATTGGCGCAGGCAAGCCATGCGTTGACGTATGCCTGGAGGAAAGCTTGCGGAACAAACTCATACACGATTTTCTTCTCCTTCCTGTCCGTACCATCGGGGTTCTCCACCGGCACAGCCTTAGTGCCGATGACGGTCATCACCGGGTCGTCAACCGTCGTCGGCTTGTAAGCACCAACGAAGGTAGAGTAGTCACTGTCGGGATGGAAGGTCGTTCGGATGACGCTCTTTCCTTCCGTTATCTCCTTGATGGCATGCGACTTGCCCGTGCCGGGAGCACCATAGTAGATGACTTGGAGGGGAAGGTTGGAAAAATGCGCAGGTAATGTTTTTGAAATGTCTTCTTTACCTATAATAACATCAAACCAATGAAAGAATTCCTCCTTGTCAAATGGCGAAACGTCCAAATGTGTCTCGGATTCAGAATATCTATTGGCAGACAGATTCTGCTTAATTCTTAATCTACCATCAGTCCCAATTTCAACTTCAGAATAATTGTTGATAAGATTCTGAATTATGTCATCATTCCCGATATTTGTGTGGAAAAGTGCTTGTTTGGCATCTTCCCACAAACCACCATTATTATCAATTACCCAATTCACTAAGTAACGATTAATGACAATGGGTTTACCACCTTCTATATCATTTATAGAAAGACTCTTGGTGTATGGATTTGGAACATAATACCTTTTAAACCACTCCTTAATATAGTGCCTCGCCTCATCAAAAGTTATAACATTATGATAGCGCACAATCATCATGCCATCTTTTTCGTAATAGAGGCCAAGTTGCAGGGCAAGTTGGTAAGGTGTTTTAAAGAAATTGTTGCCTCCATCCCATTGTGCCCATCGTTCCGTAATACTTTTATGAGCGAGTTCCGACGAAACATCTTCCTTTGGAAGTATTTGATTGAACTCACAAATCTGCTTTACGGTGGCATTCCGCCATCTACAAATAGGATCTCCCATATTATATTCCGTATTTAGTTATATCAAGTTGTTTTAGAAGAGCCATTAATACATTAACAATTATGCTATTACCCGACTGTTTGTAAGCAGCGGTATCAGATACGACAATGTTAAAGCTATCATCAAACCCCATCAATCTTAAGCATTCTCTTGGAGTCATTTTTCTAAATCGACCCATAGAGACATCTATTAAAGCATCATCAACAGGGTGTAATCTCCTCATATTATCGGTCTCGTTAATTATCGCATACCTTCCTGGAGACTCTTCGTTATAATAGCTTTCCTCATAGTCGGCTACTTTAAAAAGATTTTCGTCTGTCTCAGGGGTGGCAATATCACTCTTTAATTTGGGATGGAAAACAAAATCCCCATGCCAATTAAACTGCTGATTGCGTTTTTGGCAAAGTTGAATTTTCCCGTTGATTTGAGTGTAGCTTTTACGGTGGTTGATACCCTCTGTAATAAAATGCACGCCTTTCTGCTTTAGCAAATATTTCTTATCAAATTCTTTTTGAAGGAAATCATACTCAGTATGTTCTAATGTAATAGGGTGCGGGTATTTGAAACGAGTCTCTCTCCTAAACCCGATACAGTATAGCCGTTCTCGACTTTGTGGTATACCGTAGTCTCTTCCATTAAGAACCTGAAAATAAACATCATAGTTACAATCCCTTTCGAATGTTTCAAGTATCGTGTTCCACGTTCTCCCTTTATCATGACTAAGCATCCCCTTGACATTCTCGAAGATGAAAACCTTTGGCTGACATTCTATAATGAGTCTTGCAAATTCTCTAAACAAGGTGCCCCTTGTGTCTTCAAAGCCTCCATGTTTACCTCTCAACGAGAAGGCTTGACATGGAGCTCCACCCACAAGCAAATCAACTTGATTCCGATACGGTCTTGCATCAAAATTATGTACATCAGTATGCCATTGGTTCTCTTGAATTGGATAATTTGCAAAATAAGCTTTTTTGCAGTCTGGGTCTATATCGCCAGCAAATATTATATCACAATTAAGACCAAGCCGTTTAAATGCATGTTCAATCGCACCAATTCCACTGAAAGAAGTAGCAAGTCGAATAGTTCTATCAGGATGAGAGAACTTTGCCTTCCTCCAATCAAATCCAGTGTCATCAATATTGGCTCTTGTATTCTGAATTGCTGCGTATCTATTAATCATCTGAATCTATCCCATATTTTGTAATATCAAGTTGTTTGAGCAATGCTATAAGCACATCAACAACTATACTATTCCCTGCCTCCATATAAGCCGAAGTGTTAGAAACAACTTGCCTGAAATCGTCCTTAAAGCCCATGAGGCGAAAACACTCCCTTGGAGTTAGCTTTCTTAATCCCTTTATTCCTTTGGACTTATTATAGCTCACATAATTGTCAACCCCTGCCCTATGCATTTTATGCATGCTCTGTAGAAGAGGACGAGCTATCTTTAAATCTGTCCTTGTGGACGTTTTAAAGGATTTGGTTCCACCAGCTAAAACATATTTAGCAACTTTTTCAGAGAGATAATACTTATCTTCTATATCCTTAATCGGGAAAATGAAGTCGTCAAATCTTTCTTTTTCGCTCCCTTTTAAAACATTTGCAGCGTGAATAGGGTCTTGTGTTAGAAACTTTACTCCTGCATCTGCATGATAGTATGGAGAATCAATAAAGTCCTCCAAAAAATCATACATCCTATAATTCAATTGTATAGGAGCCGGGTATAAGAATTTAGTCTTTCTCCTGAAGCCTATACAATAAAGTCTTTCTCTTGTTTGAGGAATTCCATAATCTCGTGCATTAAGCAATTGATAATGGATGTCATATTTACAGTAATCCTCAAAAGTATGTCTTATTACTTCCCACGTCCTTCCTTTGTCATGTTGGAACAGACCTTGGACATTCTCAAATATAAAAACTTTGGGACGGCACTCTTTAACTACACGAGCAAACTCCCGGAAAAGAGTACCTCTTGTGTCCTCAAAGCCTCGTTTTTCACCAACAATAGAAAAAGCCTGGCATGGTGCACCTCCAACAAAAAGGTCTATTTTGTTACGAAAAGGTTTGGCATTGAAATCATGAATGTCAGTGTGCCAATCTTCTTCCTTTATTGTGTAGTTAGCAAAATACATCTTTTTGCAGTTGGCGTCAATGTCTCCAGCAAATTGGATCTTATAATTTAACTTTAGCCTTTTTAAGGCATATTCTATAGCTCCTATTCCACTGAAAGAAGTTCCAAGGCGGACAATACGGGATGGATTAGAAAAGCTACGTGTGACCCACGATTGCCCTTCCCAATCAATATTATCTTTAGAATTTTGCACTACCTGAACGTCTTTCATTTTTTTCTTTTATCCTTCGAATCCTTGTTCTTTTGCCTTTTCCACTATCTTCAAAGCGAACTGAGCCTGTTTTAATGACTTAAACTTTCGCCCTCGTGATGCCATCGTTCCGAAATTGAATGCCGCCTTTCGCTCTATTGGAGTTAACAAGTCGCGTGTCTTTGCCCAATTGGCAAGAGTAAACCAATACTTGGGTTCAATAGCCTCTGCCTCTGCTATCCGTGACTGCTGCGCTTCATTAAGGTACGAACCATCGTCGTTAGTCTCTGCTTGCATCATGTTACTGCCAAAATGCTCCAAATCGCCAAGCTTAATCTTCAAGCGATTCCAACATTCGGGTCGCTTAGTCCATTCGCCGGCATTTGACGACTGATTGCCTGTGACTGCCGACCCCATGATATGGCTCCAAACAATGGGTATTAGTTCCTCTATCTTATCGGTTACTTCTTGCTGCACACGCTGGTTCTCCCAAATATAGGACAAGTCGAGATTCTTGTTAGACAAGAAGGAGATGGATGCCATAATATAGGCATTCATGTTTGCCTTGTATCCGCCGAGTTTCTTTGACTTGACCATTGCGTCAATGGTGTTGAACAAGATAGCTTTGGCTATCAAATGCTGGTAATACACAGCCGTGATAATAGGGTTCTCACGCTTGATATCTGCCTCAAAGAGCTTGTAATTCTTCTCCGCTCCACGGCACACATCAAATGGACGCTGGTTCCATGCAGATTCGTACTTGGCGATGTCTGTCTTGGTTATCTTTTGCTTTTTGGGGTATTCTATCTTGAAAGTCCGCTCATTGAAGCCTGACAACTGCGCCAGTTGGTCGAGATATTGTCCTCTCGTGCGCTCAAAATACCACTTACAGAAAGGCTTGTTCTTGCCGTTAGGCACCCATTCTGAGCGGCTGAATTTCTCCAAGTCTACGAGATATGGCTCGTTGGCAGAGAAATCCGAGTTTCTAATGGATGTCTGACTATTGGCATAAGTTGAAATACTCTTGATGATTGTATCAGCGTTCTCAGTGTCTTTGATGATGCTGATTTTCATCGGTACGAACACCTTTGTGAGGTCGACTTCTCTATCATTCACAGATGCGGCAATGGAAGCAGTGGTCTGTCCGCCATTGACAATCTGCCAATCATAAAGACGGGTAATGTAAAGACTTCCGTCCTCTTCCTTTACATCAATCTCACTTGCCGTAGTGGAAATGCCATTGTTGTAAGAGAAGAACATGTCAGGATCATTGCGCAATGTGTTTCGAATACCCTTGTTCACTTTGCCTTTGAACTGAAGGAATGTCCGCACGTTCTTCTCCAACAATACTTGCTGATACTGTTTGTATATCTTCGCCAGCGTAATGCCAGGAATGATGGCAAGGTAAGCGTCCACAAAAGGATTGCCCTCGTTCATCTTCAGACACTGGAGTTCCGTATTGTAGTTTGTTGGGAAGTCAATCTCTACCTTTTCTTTACCAGCCAGTATATTATGCTGCTGGTAGACGCGTTGCATGTCCCAGACATTATATTCCACAATATGGTCGAGATACTCAACAGCGTCAGGAACAGAAGATGGGTCTGTCAATCCATCTGTAATGATATAAAGGCGAAGAAGATTAATATTACCCTTCGTGCTTTGAACAAGCTTTGCAACCTCTACTATCTCGTCTGTTTCCTTTACATTGACGCTCTTGAACAGAGTTCCGACCATAGACTCCCGGAAGAAAGACATAAGATAGTTGAATCCTTGCTGGATTTTACTGTTGTTTACCTTTCCTACGAGTGTATCAGCCTTTATAAGATAGAACAAATCAAGCGACTCTGCCTCGTCATTATAATCATATGCCGTTATACGTGTCCTCGTCTTTTGGAACGAGCATATTTCTGGTGCACTCACCTCACCGCTGTCTTCCATGTACTCAATGATACTACTGGCTAACTCCTCGTCATAGTCAGTTCCATTCATCTCGACACTTGTCTTGACATTGTCGATGAATTGTTGTGCAAACTCTTTAATATCCATAACTTAGGCTTGATTGGCAAACGCTCAGAATGCGTTGTTAATGTTTATAATTTGCAAATGTAACATTAATATTTGGAATTTCCACAAAAAAGTTGAAAAATCTTCTTTTAATGCCTTTGTAGTATGGGTTTCCGCGTTAACTCATCGCAAGGAAGGAGATTTTTCTCTTCACGTTTTCTCTTTCTGTACGCTGCATTCTGGCATATTGGGGAACAATAAAAAGAAAAAATAGTCTTTGGAAGAAAGTGCTTACCACATATTGGACATATTCTGCCATTCCTGTTGTCACTCGTTTTTAGCATCATATAATGCTATTATAGATTATCAACTATTTATGCGTTTATCGTGCCACATTGTCGTCATTTAGTGCCATGTCGCAAATCTGTTGCAGATATAAGATAAATAAACGGATATAATAGCCAATAAGAAAGTTTAATATACGGAAAAAGGCTGCAGCCCATTGGGCTACAGCCTTTCTCTTACTGTTTGTTTATCGATGTTTGTCGATATTTATCTGAAATTACTTCACCTCCTCGAAGTCGGCGTCCTGGATGTTGTCGTCGTCCTTCTTCTGGTTGGTCTGCTGGCTCTGCTGGCCGGCGCCGGGCTGAGGACCTGCCTGCTGGCCGGCGGCACCCTGATACATCTGCTGCGAGGCGGCCTGCATCACGGTGTTCAGGTTGTTGATGGCAGTGTCGATAGCGTTGACGTCGCCGCTCTTGTGGGCGTCCTTCAGTTTGTTGAGCGCATCCTCGATGGCGGGCTTGCGGTCGGCAGGAATCTTGTCGCCGTTGTCCTTGAGGAAGTTCTCGGTGGTGAATATCATCGAGTCGGCCTGGTTCATCTTGTCCACGCGCTCGCGCTCCTTCTTGTCCTGCTCGGCGTTGGCCTCAGCCTCAGCCTTCATGCGCTTGATCTCGTCGTCGCTCAGACCGCTCGAAGCCTCGATGCGGATGCTCTGCTCCTTGCCAGTGGCCTTGTCCTTGGCGCTCACGTTAAGGATGCCGTTGGCGTCGATGTCGAAGGTTACTTCAATCTGTGGCACACCACGGCGAGCCGGAGCAATGCCGGTCAGGTTGAACTGGCCTATCGACTTGTTCTGGGCAGCCATCGGGCGCTCGCCCTGCAGCACGTGTATCGTAACCTCAGTCTGGTTGTCGGCGGCTGTTGAGAACACCTCGCTCTTCTTGCAAGGTATTGTCGTGTTGGCGTCGATCAGCTTTGTCATCACACCGCCCATGGTCTCGATGCCAAGGGTAAGCGGAGTAACGTCGAGCAGCACGATGTCGCCCACGCCGCTCTCCTTGTTGAGGATGGCGCCCTGAATGGCTGCGCCCACTGCGACGACCTCATCGGGATTGACGCCCTTCGACGGCTCCTTGCCGAAGAAGTTCTTCACCAGCGTCTGCACGGCGGGTATACGCGAGCTGCCGCCCACGAGAATCACCTCATCGATGTCGCTCGGCTGCAGCTTGGCGTCGCGCAGGGCGTTCTGGCACGGCACAAGGCAAGCCTGAATCAGACTGTGAGCCAGCTGCTCAAACTGTGCGCGGCTCAAGGTCTTCACCAAGTGCTTTGGCACGCCGCCCTCAGCAGTGATGTAGGGCAGGTTGATCTCGGTCTGCGTTGAGCTCGAAAGCTCTATCTTGGCCTTCTCGGCAGCCTCCTTCAAGCGCTGCATGGCCATCGGGTCCTTGCTCAGGTCGATGCCGTTCTCCTGGCGGAAGCCGTCGACGAGCCAGTCGATGATGACCTGGTCGAAGTCGTCGCCGCCCAGATGGGTGTCGCCATTGGTCGAGAGCACCTCAAACACACCACCACCGAAGTCGAGGATGGAAATATCGAACGTGCCGCCGCCAAGGTCGAACACGGCTATCTTCATGTCCTTGTTCTGCTTGTCTACACCGTAGGCCAGAGCCGCGGCTGTAGGCTCGTTGACGATACGGCGCACGTTCAAGCCGGCTATCGTGCCAGCCTCCTTTGTGGCCTGACGCTGCGAGTCGCTGAAGTAGGCAGGCACAGTGATCACCGCGTCGGTAACCTCCTGGCCCAGATAGTCCTCAGCTGTCTTCTTCATCTTCTGAAGTATCATGGCCGAAATCTCCTGCGGTGTGTACTCACGGCCGTTCACCTTCACACGGGGGAAACCACCCTCGTTGACCACCTCGTAAGGCACGCGGTCAATCTCCTTGCGGCACTGGTCGTAGGTCTCACCCATGAAACGCTTGATGCTGTAGACGGTGTTCTTCGGATTGGTAATGGCCTGACGCTTGGCCGGGTCGCCAATCTTGCGCTCGCCGCCATCGACGAAGCCCACTATTGAAGGAGTGGTGCGCTTGCCTTCACTGTTGGCTATGACTTGGGGTTCATTGCCCTCGAACACTGCAACACAACTGTTGGTTGTTCCTAAGTCGATTCCAATAATCTTTCCCATAATTCTATATCTTTTTTATTTGTTATTATTCAAGTTGCTTGAGCGATAAGCTCGCCCTTTTAATAACAAAGGATGTGCCAAATCTGTTTTTCGGACAAAAAACATCAACCCAAGTGCGACAGTTTGACACACCGACGGTGCAAACATGACAGGAAACACGAGTTTCGAATTACGAATTACGAATTACGAATTACGAATTACGAGTTTTGAATTACGAGTTACTAACCCAAGTTTCGGAAGTAATGCAATGTCCCGTTGGCAAACACATTCCTACACGTAGGGGCATGAT
>CAZRSL010000001.1:0-116909 GCA_964602785.1 uncultured Prevotella sp. | reverse complement strand
ATGTCTCCGACATCATTTTTTGAAAGATACTTCCTAATGACCGATTTGGGATTATTATCTCAAATCGACCGTTAGAACCAGACGAGGCCGGAGGCATCATTTCTTTGAAAGACGCTTCCTAATGACCTGTTGGGGTTAAACTGCCACTTTAATTGGTTTACTACAATTGAGAACAACGTGATTATCAATTGATGCGAACGTGATTATCAATTGATACGAACGTGATTATCAATTGATGGAAACCAGAAAGTGAGCTGTTCGACAGATAATAGAGGCCACACCCTGCATAATATATGGTCTTGATGGCTTTTCCGACTTTTGAGATAATAGCAACTGATGAGGCCGGAGGTCTCATTTTGCTACACCCTCCGCAATTGGCAAATCGTAGGATAATGCGCTACCTCCCGAGCAAATTCATCCACTTGTAGTGGCCGCCCTTGTGGCGGCCATAAAGCAATGTCCCAACCGATTAAAAAGATGTCGAACATCAATAATGGCCGCCACAAGGGTCGGCCACTACAAGTGGAAAAACATAAGGCTCTTCCGACTTTTGAGATAATAGCAACTAATGAGGTCTCCGGCCTCATTTTGATGCACCCTCTTACCTTGCGATGAGCTCTCCTGGCTCAATGTCTTCGAGTGCTACAAATGTCGGAAGAGCCGTTTTGATTGGCTTAAAATGCCACTACACTGGAAGAACCTTAGGCCCCCACGCTTGAAAAGCTCCATGAAAAGAGCGGGCCGAACACATCCATGCCGCCAAGATTTGCCTGAATGGGCGAAAAATGTTACTTTTGCACATTATTTAGAGCATTAGGCCGATGGTACTCAACTACATTTGGATAGCATTCTTCGTCGTGGCGTTTGTTTTTGGGGCTGTGCAGCTCCTGGCCTTTGGCGACACCACAGTGTTTCAGAAGATAGTGGACTCCACCTTCGACACGTCGAAGCAGGCGTTCGAAATCTCGCTCGGGCTGACGGGCGTGCTGGCCCTGTGGCTCGGCATCATGAAGATAGGCGAGCGGGCCGGGGTGGTCAACGTGCTGGCGCACATACTGAGCCCACTGTTCACCAAGCTCTTCCCCGACATACCGAAAAACCACCCGGCCATGGGCAGCATATTCATGAACATAGCCTCGAACATGCTCGGTCTCGACAACGCCGCCACGCCCACAGGCCTCAAGGCCATGCAGCAGATGCAGGAGCTGAACCCGAAGAAGGACACCGCCACCAACCCGATGATCATGTTCCTCGTGCTCAACACGAGCGGACTGACCATCATCCCCACGTCAATCCTGGCCTTCCGCGCCGCCAACGGTGCCGCCCAGCCCACCGACGTGTTCATACCCATACTCATCGCCACCTCCATCGCCACCATCGCCGGCATCATCATCACCGCCCTGTGGCAGCGCATCAACCTGTTGCAGCCCATACTCTTGGCCACGCTGGGCGGCCTCATCGTGTTCATAGGCCTTGTGATATGGGGCTTCGGCATGATGGACAAGGACACCATGGCCACCGTAACCTCGCTGGCCAGCAACCTGATACTGCTGTCAATCATCCTCACGTTCATCCTCTCGGGCTTCTTCCGCCACATCAACGTCTACGACGCATTCATCGACGGCGCGAAGGAGGGCTTCACAACCGCCGTGCGCATCATTCCCTATCTCGTGGCCATACTCGTGGCGGTGGGCGTGTTCAAGGCTTCGGGCGCAATGGACCTGACCATCCGCGGCATATCGTGGCTTGTCAGCCAGTGCGGCTTCGACACCGACTGGGTGGGTGCCCTGCCCACAGCCATAATGAAGCCCCTCAGCGGCAGCGGAGCCCGCGGCATGATGGTGAAGGCAATGCAGGACTATGGCGCCGACTCGTTTGTGGGCCGCCTGGCGTGCATCTTCCAAGGCTCCACCGACACCACGTTCTACATCCTCGCCGTCTACTTCGGCAGCATCGGCGTGAAGTACACGCGCCACGCCGTGGCTTGCGGCTTGCTCGCCGACTTGGTGGGTGTCATCGCTGCCATATTCGTGGCCTACCTGTTCTTCTGACAGCCCTCCACATACAGAAAAAGGATGGCCCGTGAAGGCCATCCCGATTATCCCAAGACTTGAAGAAAGCAGAGTCTCTTTACCCTTGAAGAACTATGGAACTGAATCAATATCCTGGGTTTTGTTGCGACTGGGCGTTGTCGGTGGTGATAGCGTCGAGGTAGACGGTCTGCGGAATTGGTCGCAGATACATGTAGTCCTCAAACGTTGCGTGCCCCTCACGGCCGCACCCGTCGTTGAAGGCTTCCCAACGGCCTTTCAGAGCCTTGCACCGTGCGAGGTCGATCCAGCGTTGGAACTCGCCGCACAGTTCGCGCGTCCGCTCATTGAGGATGAAGTTCATCACCTTTGAGAACGTCTCGTCGGTGCCGAAGTTGGTCTTGTCGGTCAGAGCGTTGTATATCCTGTTGTCTATTTCTGAGTTCAAGATGTCACTTACCCCGTTGAGCACAAGATTGCTCTCAGAGCTCTGTGCGTTGATTTCAGCCTCGTGGCCTTCCAGCTTGTTCGACTCGAAGTAGGTGTTGGTGGCATAGTAGGCCACAGGCTTCGACTGGTCGACGTTGGGGTTGTTCTTGTACGACTGGCCGCCATCCACATGCTTCGCACGGTCCTCGCCAGCCTTGTAGGCGGCACGGCGGCGCAGTTTGTTGACATATTCCACGGTCTTGGCGTAGTCGCCCTTGCGGGCGTAAGCCTCGGCGGCGAAGAGCACGTCCTCTGCCGAGCGGGCCACAATGCCGTCGCGGGTGCCGGGCTGTGTGTTAACGGCCTCGCGATAGCCGTCGCGGAACTTCGACAGCCCTATCCAGTACTTCTTGTAGTCGTAGTTTTGGCAGTTGCCATGGCCTTTGATCCAATTCTGGGCCTCACCCTTGTAATAGCGCACGAATGTGTGTGGGGCTTGCAGCACGCCGTTTCTCGTAACGTCGCCCAAGGTTCCAAAGTCCTCATACTCATCATCGCCAGCGTCGTTGACGATGTATTTGATGGCCAGTCCGTTGGCTGCAAAGCGTTTCGAGCCGGCAGAGGCTCCGTCGGGCAGTGTGGCGTTGCTTGGCCACGACGGCGCGGCCTTGGCATTGTTGCAACCGTAGGTGGTGATAAACGATTTCCAGAAGCGCGAGTCGTTGACACGGTCGAACACATCCACCGCGTAGTCGGTGGTGCGCAGGCGGGCCATGTCGCGGTCGCCGGCGATGTCGCGGGTGCAGCCGCCGAGAGTGGAATACTTAGGGTCGAAGCCCATGTGGACTTGGTTGCCATAGCGTCCGCGGGTGGACTGCTCGGCGTCGAACTGGGCCGCAAGCACCACCTCCGACACCTTCTCGTTGGCACCATTAGGCTCGGTGTAGTCCCACAGGTCGACATAGTCGTCGCACAGCGGATGGGCTGCTATCACCTCGTCGGCCTTGGCTATGATGTCGTTGAGGTCGGCCTCCTTGTATGCCGAGTTCCAACTGGCGTTCAGTTCCGACTGGCGGAAGAGCTTGGCCTTGGCAATGAAGTGGGCGGCGGCCTCTTTTGTTATCCTGCCTATGGCTTCCTTCTGAGTGTTGGCAGGGAGCAGTTGGTAGGCCTGCTCGAAGTCGTCGATGATTTGCTTGTAGCTTTCCTCGGCAGAGGCGCGCTCATAGTCGGTCGTGAACACGCCGTCGGAAGCCTCAAGCTTCAATGGCACACCGCCAAACTGCTGCACGAGCTGGAAGTAGCTGAACGCGCGCAGGAAATAGGCCTCGCCCTTGCGGGTGTTGTAGGTGCTGGCGGAATGGTCGTAGACTTCGTCGATGTATTTCAGCACCAGGTTGGCGTTCTCGATGTACTTGTACATCGCTGTCCACAGCTCGGATATGCTGTTGTTGGTGGAAATCACCATATAGCCGTTGAAATTGGCGTCGTCGCCGTTGCCGTCGGTAAACTCGTCGGTGCCGATGGGCCATAGTTTTGAGCACCATGTGTCGTACTCAAACTTGAACTTCAGTGTCTCGTAAGTGCCGGTAACCAGGTCGTCGATGCCATCCTGGGTCTGGAAGTATTCGTTGCTTCGTTTCGTTATCAGTTCCTCCTTGATGAAATCGTCGGAGCATGATGTCATTCCTGTGGCGATGGCAGCCACTGAAAGCAGACCGAGAATATAGTTATGTGTTTTCATGGTTTATCTGTTTTTTCTTCGTTTACTTTTTCAGAATCCAACATTCACGCCTATCACAAACGAGTGCGTGTTCATCACCGAGCTGACATCGGCGTCATACCAGTCGCAAGCGCGGTAGATGGAAAATGGGTTCATAAGCTGTGCATAGACTTTTAGATTTGAGAGCGGAGTGTTCTTGAGTTGTTGTCTTGTGAACGTGTAGCCAAGGTTGATGTTGCGCATCTTTATGAACGAACCGTCCTGGTAGTTCTGTATTTTATAATAAGTGTCGTAGCTGCCGGTGGGCGCATAGTAGTCGGCGTTCTCGTTATAACCGGCCACGAAGTAGTTGATGGAGCGGTTCATGTATCTGCCGCTGAGGCCTTGGGCACCTCCCTCGAAGGTGAATCCCCACCGCGAGAAGATGAAGAACGACAGTTCCCAGTTCTTGTACTTGAAGGTGGAAGTCAGTCCGCCCGACCAGTCGGGACGCTTGTGTCCCACAATCTGCCGGTCGTTGTCGCCGTCAATCTTTCCGTCGCCGTTCAGGTCTTTCACCTTGATCTGGCCAGTCTTCCGGCCGTATGTCGACGCGTCGGCGATTGTTCCGTCGGCAAGCGTTACGGTCTCGTCGGTCTTCCATACCCCGTCGTAGACGTAGTCGTAGTAGACGCCTATAGGCTTGCCCACAAACCATGCGTTGGCCACATCCTCGGTCTTGCCGTTTGCGAGCTGGTCGATGTAGGAACGGTCGGACGACCATGTGAGGCCGACATCCCAACGGAAGTCTTTTGTCTTCACAGGCACGGCGTTGATTTGGAGGTCGAAGCCGTGGCCCTTGGTGGAGCCTACATTATCGTAGATGGACGTGAAGCCAGTAACAGATGGTATCACCTTCGACATGAGCAGGTCGGTCGTCTTGGTGTGGAAATAGTCGAAGCTACCATATATTCTGTCGCCGAGGAACGAGAAGTCGAGACCTATGTTCCACTGCCCTGTGCGCTCCCATCCAAGCTCCTTGTTGGCCGCCGAGCTGAGATAGCCGGTAGAGGTGGCCAGGTCGTCCCACATGTAGTAGACCTGCGACACGGCGGCCTTGGTGGCGTATGCAGCGATGGCGGAGTTGCCTGAGACACCATAGCCTACGCGCAGCTTCAGCGAGTTGAGCCACTTGCGGGTGGGTTCCATAAACTTCTCTTGGTCGATGCGCCAAGCCACCGACACCGAGGGGAAGTTGGCCCACTTCCTGCCTTCGGCCAGCTGCGAGGCGCCGTCGCGGCGTACCGACGCTGTCAGTAGGTAGCGGTCGGCATAGTTGTAGGTCAGACGGGCCATGTAAGAAGCCATTGAGCGTTCTGTCAGGCCAGAGCTAAGGGTGTAGTCGGTGCTTGAGCCGAGGTTGTACCATAGCTCTTCGCCAGTGGCAAGGTTGGTGTTAGAGCCAGAGAGCGTGTCGTAATGGTACTTGTTGGCCGACTGGACGAGCGTCAGGCCGAAGTGGTGGTCGTTGGCGACGGTCTTGTTGTACTGGATGATGTTGTCGAGCACCCATGAGCGATATTGCGGGCGCGAGGCCGTGGCCTTGTTGTGGCCGTCGCCAGAGAGGCCTCTCGCGTCGTTGAAGGTGTTGACCTCTTGGAACTTGAACTCAGGGCCGAACTGCAGGCGGTAGGTCAGGCCATTGAGGGGCTTCCACAGCTTGCCGAAGTCAAAAAACGCATAGACCTTTCCCGTGGCGTTGAAAGTGTTTCTGCGGTTCACGTTGTACTTCTTGTCAAGTATTGGGTTCTGGATGTTTGAGTCGCCATTGGGATACTTGATGTATTCGCCGTCCTCGTCGTAAGGCACCGTCCAAGGCAGCATGCCTATCAGCGAGCTGTAGTAGCCTTGGTAGTCGCGCATTCCGTAAGAGCCATTGATGGTTACGCCGAGCTTCAGGTAGGGCATCACCTGGGCGTCGAAGCTTGCGAGCATGGTGAAACGCTCATACTTCTGCCCCGTCTGCGTGCCCTTGTTGTTAAGGTAGCCAAACGAGCCGTAGCCTTGGAACTTCTCAGAGCCACCAGAGAAGCTGAGGTTGTGCTCCTGGGTGATGCCGGTGCGCTTTCCCTCGGCGCCCCAGTCGTAGCTGCCCACCTTGGAGCGGTCGTAGACTCCGTCAACCCATGCTTTTTCCACGTTAGCCCACGACGCCGAGACATCGCCAAACAGGCTCTTGTCTTGGTCGTAGACGGGGATGACGCGTCCATCGGAGCCAATCTCCGACTTATAGGTGCCGGCATTGTAGTAAGCCATGCGTGAGTAGTCGAGCCATTCGGCGGCCGACATCAGATCTTCCACCAGATTGAGTTTCTCAACAGTGAGGCTGCCCGAATAGTTGACGCTGAGCTTGCCCTCCTTGCCGTGCTTGGTGGTGATGAGAATGACGCCGTTTGCGCCACGCGAACCATAGACAGATGTAGAGGCGGCGTCCTTCAGCACGTCGATCGACTCTATGTCCTGCGGATTGATGTTCTCAATGCCGCCGTTCTGCAGGATCATGCCGTCGACGACATAGAGTGGGCCTTGGTCGGCGATGAGCGAGCGCACACCACGCACCTGGATCGACCCTACGTCGCCCGGAGTGCCGGTGCTCTGGATGTCGACGCCGGCCAGTTTGCCCTGCATGCCTTCCAGAGCGTTCTTCACGGGCATGGTGTTCAGCTCCTCTGACGATATGCGCGCTGTGGCGCCAGTAACGTCGGCCTTGCGCTGTGTGCCGTAGCCCACAACCACAATCTCGTCGAGCAGCTTGTTGTCCTCTTTCAACTTCACATTGACACTGCCCGACGCGGGGACGCTGACCTCCTGGCTCACAAAGCCTATATAAGAGATGACGAGAGTGGCCTTGTCAGGCACATTCTGTACTGTGAAGTTGCCGTCGATGTCGGTAACGCTTCCGACAGTACTGCCTTTCACCATAACAGTCGCGCCTATGATGGGCTCGCCTGTACCATCTGTCACTTGTCCTGTAACCTTGCTCTGAGCCGAGACAGCAAGCGTAAGCACGAGGAGAAGCGACACCATCACGAGTCGTTGGATGTTGGTCTTCCAACATGAAACACGCAATCTTGCTTTTTCTTCCATAGTTTTCAGTTTGTTTAGTTGGTTTTGTTTGAAATCTGCCGCAAAGTAACAGAATATCGGTGTGGTGGAATGTTCCGATTGTTCAAATAGTATTCCAAATGTTCAAAATGGCTAAAATAAAATACGCACAGCGTCTTTATCATCGCCGTGCCGCCCGAATAATAGCGGGCAAAGAAACTTTTTTCGCACGTTATGGCAAACTTCCAAAAACTTTTCCTAACTTTGCTACACTCAAAGACTTATATATGCGAAACATCATAATCGTACAACTGCTGCTGTTGGCTTGCGTGGCCCAAGCATTTGCCAAAGTCGGCAGGGAGACACTCGCCTCCCGCACGTGGACAACCATAAACGGCTTGCAGAGCAACAGCGTCTACACGATGATGCAAGACCGCGACGGCTATATATGGATAGGCACCACCAACGGCCTGTTGCGATTCGACGGCTATTCCTTCCTGCCCATCAACAATTCGCTCTCGCCGAACAAAAACGAGGTCAGTGAGCATATAGGCAACCTATACACCGACAAGAAGAATGGGCTGATATGGGTTACCACGGCGGCAAGCAGAGTGGCATGCTACGACCTGAACACCATGCAAACGGTGGACTACACGGCGTGTGGCGACTACGACAGGATATTCCAAGTGTTCCGCAAGCAGACCGACGGGATGTGGATGTGGAGCAGGGAGTTCGGGCTGAGGCACGTGGCGTGCAGCAGCGGCAAGTTTGCCAAGCACGACTACACATTGGCCAATCGCGCCCTTCCGTCAAACACGGTCAACGACATAACCGAGGACGGCAACCACACCACGTGGGTGGCCACGACGAAAGGGCTTGTGCGCATTGGTGCCGACCACGTGGCCCGCACCGTTTCACGTGGCCGCGACATCCTTTCCGTAAAGGCATGGCACGACAAGGCCTATGCCTTTGCCGCCGACAACCACGTGTTGGTGTTCTCGCTGCAAGGGCGCAAGCTGCGTGAGGACGCCCTGCCCATAGTCCTGGGCCGCATTGGCTCCCTCAGGGCCAACATAATGTGGCAGGGCAAATGGCTGTTGTACTCGCTGGAGTGCGGATATGCCTACGACACGCAAAGCGGCCTCTTCTCAAAGCCTTCAAACATACAGATGCAGAAAGCGGCCATACAAAATGGCATCCCCGGATACCAGTTCCTGGCCGACCGTTCTGGCAAGCTGTGGATGTTTCCTGACAAAGGCGACGTGAAAGTGCTCAACCTTGTGGCAAACGCCAAGTTTCCGCCAGCCAAAGGCCACATCTTCTTCCCAGCCATCGACCGCAAGGGGGTTATATGGATTGGCTCCTACTGTGGCGGACTGTACAGCTACGACACCCGTGACGGGCAAGTGGAGAGCTACTCCATGTTTGACGACAATCCCCTGATCGACGACAACTATGTGTTGTGCACGTTGGTGGACAAAGACGACAACCTGTGGGTGGGAACCGACTATGGCGGGGTGGCATGCCTTTTCCGCAAAGGCGACCCCACGGCGCAATACATCCCCCTGAACAACAAGACGCGAAACGAGTGGGAGAGCGCACTGATGAGCGTCAACATCAGGCGGTCGGGCCAGTGCCTCGTCTCAACAAGGAGCGACGCCGTCTATACATTCGACTACAAGACCAACCGCATCAGTTCTGCTGGAACCCTGGTCTCTGACATCAAGACCGTCTACACCGACAAGAACGGGCACGAATGGATTGGGACCAGAGGCGACGGCATCTACGTCGACGGGGTGCAGTACTCGTTGGAAAGCAGTGACCACCGCTTTGTGTCCGACAACGTTTCCGACATAGTGTGCGACAATATGGGGCGGGTGTGGATAGCCACATGGAGAAACGGGCTTGCGCTATGCTCCGACACCGGCCGACGCACCCTGAGCTTCCTCAACTTCCTGCTTGGCGACAACAACGCCAACCGCATCAACGACCTCGAGCTGGGGAGCGACGGCGTGCTGTGGATAGGAACCAACGGAGGCATGTTCCATGTCGACACAAACAAGAAGACGATAGGCAGGGCCGACATAAAAAAGGCCGGCTACGACAATGGCGACTATGCCAGCCAGGCAATAGTGGCGATAAAAAAGACAAGCCAGAACTACCTGTGGCTACGGTTGCGCAACGGACTGGTCAGATGCGAGCTGGACGGCCACAACCAGATAAAGGGCGCAAGAAGCATCAACCATGGCTCTGGCATCGCCGGCAACGTTGTCAGTGCAATAGAGGAAGACCAGTATGGCTATGTGTGGGCAAGCACCGACAACGGACTGGCAAGAATAGACCAGAGAACATTGGTTGCCGACAACCTGTGGGTCAGCGACAGGACGATGGAGAACAACTACATCGACAACGCGTCGCTCCGCCTGCCCGATGGAAGGCTGCTCTTCGGAACCGTCAACGGCCTGGTGGTGGTGGTGCCACGGAGAGACATTGAAACCGGCAAGGGGGAGCACGCCCTTAGCATCACCAACATAGAGGTGAACGGAGCCTCAATACTTGACGGCAACAACGGCGGCAAGACAATAAGAGACCTCCTCAGCGGCGGAAAGATAACCCTCGGCAGCGACGAGCGGTCGGTCGACATCTACTTCTCCAACTTCGACTTCAAAAACATCAACGAGGCGGCCTACCAATACTACCTTGAGGGTGTCGACCACATTTGGCGTATGCCCACCACCACCAACCACGTTGGCTACAACGGCCTGGAGCCAGGCCTCTATGTGTTCCATGTGAGGGCGAAGGAAAACGGCGGGTGGAGCGCGGAGAAGGCGCTGAAGATACACATCCGCCAACCATTCTACAACACTTGGTTGGCGTGGGCGCTCTACCTGCTCGTCCTGGCTGCCGCAGCCTACTATCTGTACCACAACTGGAGCATGAGGTTCAAGCTCCGGCAGCGTATGTACGTTGAGAAGCAGCTCACCGAGTTCCGTCTCAACTTCTTCACCCACATAGCCCATGAGTTCCGCACGCCGCTGTCAATCATCCTCGGCGCGGTGGACAAGTTGGAGCAGCGGTCGAAAGCCTCCGGCGACAACGCGCCCTCAGCCCTTAGAACCGTGAAGAGGGGAGCCCAGCGGCTGAACCGGCTTGTCAACGAGCTGATAAAGTTCCGCAAGGTGAGCACCGACAACATGCGGCTGCATGTTGTGGACGGCGACATAGTGGAGTTTGTGAGGAGCATCTGCCACGACTTCTGGGACACCTCCCAGCAAAAGAGGCAGCAACTGGTGTTCACGCCATTCGCCAAATCGTTCACCATGCCCTTCGACCACGACGCGGTGGAACATGTGGTCTACAACCTCGTCTCCAACGCCGTGAAGTACACGCCGGAGGATGGCAGCATCTCGGTGAGGATGGGTCTCGACGAGCAAAGATCGAGAATAATCATTACTGTGGAAGACAACGGCCCGGGCATAGCCCCTACTCAGGCCGGCCACCTCTATGAACCATTCATGCACGGCTACGCCTCGCAAGGGGGTATGGGCATCGGCCTCTACATGGCCAAGAGCATGGCGGAGTTGCACCATGGCTCGTTGGACTATCAAGCCGTTGAGCCGCATGGGGCGCGGTTCACGTTCTGCCTGCCCTCCCACGACGAGTATTCCAACGAGGAACACATCGAGGCGAGGCTGGAAGACGACAAAACCGGGAGCGAAGAGGCTGGTGCCAAGATGGAGGCTCTTGTCAAGGAGGTGGCTCCAAAAGCCATGAACGACATCACTGTCGTCGTGATAGAGGACGACCCCGACATGATGGAGCAGATCAAGGGCGAGCTGGGTGTGTATTTCCGCATCGAGGGCTACATGAACGGCATGTCGGGCTATGAGGCCGTGGCGCGTGTCAAGCCAGCCCTGGTGGTTTGCGACGTCATGCTGCCTGACAAGAACGGCTACGACATAGTGAAAGACATGAGGCGGAACGCCGAAACCAAGTCAATCCCCGTCATCATGCTCACGGCCTTAGACGACGACCTGCACCAGATGAGGGGGTACAACGCTGGCGCCGATGACTATATGACCAAGCCGTGCAACTACAAACTGCTCGTGGTGCGCGCCGCCCAGCTCATAAAATGGTCGAAAGAGAGGACGGCCACAAGTGGCGAGGCCGCCGACAGCGCCAACACCGACGGCGCGGTGGTGGTCAGCAAGGCCGACCGGCGTTTGCTCGACGAGATGGACGCGCTGATAGAGGGCAACATGGAGGACCCGAACTTCACTGTCGACAAGCTCGCCGAGATGCTGCACGTCGGCCGGACAACATTCTACGGCAAGGTGAAGGAACTGAAGGGCGTGTCGCCAAACAAGCACTTGCTCAACAAGCGCATGCAGGAGGCGGCGCGGCTGCTCGAGGAGGGCCGCTACAACGTCTCGGAAGTGTGCTTCAAGGTGGGATTTGTAAACACGTCTTATTTCTCCAACAAGTTCAAGCAGTACTACGGTGTCTTGCCGAGCAAGTATAAATGACGTGCCGCGACTAATGGGAATGGCAGCGGAACCTCTGCGGCACAACCAACGAATGTAATGATTTTTCAAACGATTTGTTTTGGTTTCCGAAAGAGGCACTTTTGCAATGCGTCAGAGCCTCTTTCGCATCCTGAAAGAGGCACTTTCGCGACCCAAAAGTGCCTCCGTTGGAGTCCGAAAGTGCCTCTTTCGGAAATCAAGGCGGTTTTTCTGAAATCTCAACAAAACGGTTAGCAAAACCACAGAAAAAGTTCGCAAAAAGAAAGCAAATCGCTTGATATGCGAGCAAAGTGTCAGGGTCATTTTCTGACACTACCTGCGGACAGCGTTGGGAGGCTCAGAAAATGTCAAGATAATTCGCAACAGTCCGCCTTCAACCCAAGAGGGGAGTTGGGCATAATGCGTCGGCGGGTTTGGGGAAACGTTTTTTGTGCCCTCAAACAGTTGTAACGGTGTGCTATAAAATTTAAAAATTCTAAAAAAACCACTTATTAATAATGTGTAAGGCAAAGTAATCATTACCTTTGCGCCCTTAGAAGCCCCGCCACGGCGGCGGAAGGCATGTTAGAACCAAGACAGAACAAGAATATGGAAGACAATCTTGTCATAGTGGAGAGCCCTGCCAAGGCCAAGACAATAGGCAAATTCTTGGGCAAGGACTATAAAGTGATGTCGTCGTATGGCCACATTCGCGACCTCAAGAAGAAAGAGCTCAGCATCGACACCAGCACCATGGAGCCCGACTACGAGATACCCGACGACAAGCGCAAGGTGGTGGGCGAGCTGCGCACCAGCGCCAAGAAGGCCAAGAAGGTGTGGCTCGCGTCTGATGAAGACCGCGAGGGAGAGGCCATCAGCTGGCATCTGTGCGAGGTGCTGGGGCTCGACGAGCAGAACACCAACCGCATAGTGTTTCACGAGATTACCAAGCCAGCCATACTGGAGGCCATCAAGAACCCGCGCCATCTGGACATGAACCTCGTCAACGCCCAGCAGGCGCGCCGTGTGCTCGACCGCCTCGTGGGTTTCCGCCTCTCGCCCGTGCTGTGGCGCAAGGTGAAGCCTGCACTGTCGGCCGGGCGCGTGCAGAGCGTGGCCGTCAGGCTGATAGTGGAGCGTGAGCGCGAAATCCAAGCGTTCACCCCCGAACCGTTCTACCGCGTCAACGCCATCTTCGCCCTGACCGCCGCCGACGGCTCGAAGACCGAGGTGAAGGCCGAGCTGAACACCCGCTTCAGCACCCACGAAGAGGCTCTGAAGTTTCTTGAGACGTGCCGCGACGCCACATTCCAAGTCGCCGACATATCGAAAAAGCCCCTCACGCGCACCCCGGCGCCACCCTTTACCACCAGCACGCTGCAGCAGGAGGCGGCCCGCAAGCTCGGGTTCACTGTCAGCCAGACCATGATGGTGGCCCAGCGGCTCTACGAGAGCGGACTCATCACTTACATGCGTACCGACAGCGTCAACCTCTCGCGACTTGCCATCGGCGCAAGCAAGGGCGTGGTGGCCGAGCTCTACGGCGACAACTACAGCCGCCCGCGCAACTACACCACCCACAGCAAGGGCGCACAGGAGGCCCATGAGGCCATACGCCCCACCAACATGGCCACACAGACCATCGAGGGCACGCAGCAGGAGAAGCGGCTCTACACCCTGATATGGCGGCGCACCATGGCATCGCAGATGGCCGACGCCAAGATAGAAAAGACCAACGTGAGCATCAGCGTGTCGGGCTCCGACCGCATGTTTGTGGCCACGGGCGAGGTGGTCGTGTTCGACGGCTTCACCAAGGTCTACACCCAGTCGGACGGCGACGACGCTCCCGACACCCAGGCCGAGAGCTCGGCCATGCCGCAGATGAAGGTGGGCGAACAGTTGGAGCGGCGCGAGATAACGTCGACCGAACGCTTCACCCTCGGCCCCAGCCGCTACACCGAGGCATCGCTTGTACACAAACTCGAAGAACTTGGCATTGGCCGCCCGTCTACCTACGCACCAACCATCTCCACCATACAGCAGCGTGGCTATGTGGCCCGCGGCGACAAGGCCGGCGAGTGGCGCTCGTTCTCCATCGACACGCTGAAGGGCAAGCTGATCAGCTCGAAGCAGAAGAAGGAGCTCAGCGGGTCGGACAAGGGCAAACTGCAGCCCACCGACATCGGCATCGTGGTCAACGACTTCCTGATGGAGAACTTCCCTGAGATACTCGACTACAACTTCACAGCCCACGTGGAGCAGGAGTTCGACAAGATAGCCGAGGGCAAGGAAGACTGGCGCAAGGGCATGAAGCACTTCTACCAGAACTTCGAGCCCGAGGTGGAGCAGGTGATGAACGCCCGCTCGGAGCACAAGGCCGGCGAGCGCGAGCTGGGCAAAGACCCCAAGACTGGCAAACCCGTGTTTGTGAAGATAGGCCGTTTCGGCCCTGTGGTGCAGATAGGCGAGGCTGGCTCGAAGGAGAAGCCACAGTTCGCCCAGATACCGTCGAACAAGAGCATGGAGAGCCTGACGCTCGACGAGGCACTGGAGCTGTTCAAACTGCCGCGCACGTTGGGCCAGTTCGAGGGCACCGACGTCAGCGTGGGTTCTGGCCGCTTCGGCCCCTACGTGATGCACAACAAGAAATATGTGTCGATACCCAAGACCATCGACCCCATGGCCATCACGCTCGACCAGGCCATCGACCTGATCGGCAAGAAGCGCGAGGCCGAGGCCAAACGCCACCTGAAAACCTTCAGCGAAGACCCGAAGATGGAAATCATGGATGGCCGCTTCGGCCCCTACATCGCCTACGACGGCAACAACTACCGGCTGCCGAAGGCTCTGCGCGAGAAAGCCACTGAGCTGACTTACGACGAGTGCAAGAAGGTGGTGGACGAAGCCCCGGAGCCTAAGGCAAAGCGAACCACACGAGCCACACGCAGGAAATGATGCCAATGGAGAATCACAAGCCCATCATACTCATTGGCTACATGGGCGCCGGCAAGACCACGCTGGGGCGTGCGCTGGCGCGACGGCTCGGCGTGCAGTTCTACGACCTCGACTGGTATGTGGAAAGCCGCATGCACCGCACCGTGAAGCAGCTGTTCGACGAGCGTGGCGAGGAGGGTTTCCGCCGCATGGAGCACAACATGCTGCATGAGGTGGCCGAGTTTGAGGACGTGGTGGTGAGTTGTGGCGGAGGCACGCCGTGCTTCTTCGACAACATGGACTACATGAACTCGCGCGGCACCACCGTCTACCTGAAGGCCACACCCGAGGTGCTCTACGACCATCTGAGCATGGGCCGCAGCGTGCGCCCGCTGCTCCTCGGCAAGAGCAAGGACGAAATGAAAGACTTTATCACCGAGCAGCTCAGTCAGCGCGAGCCTTACTACAGCAAGGCTCACCACCTGTTCAACGTGAGCCTGCTCGACAACCGCACAAAAATAGACGAGAGCATCGACCAGCTGATAGAGTTGCTCGCACCCGTCTGACACAACATGTAATAACAAAAACCAAAAAGAGAAATAGCTATAGATGAAGAAATGGACCATTGAGGACTCTAAGGAACTCTACAACATAGGTGGTTGGGGCACGTCATACTTCGACATCAACGAGAAGGGCGACGTTACCGTAACACCCTGTAAGGACAACACCCAGATAGACCTCGTCGACGTGATTGACGAACTGGCGCTGCGCGACATCACGCCGCCGGTGCTTCTGAGGTTTCCCGACATCCTTGACAACCGGATAGAGAAAATGGCCTCCTGCTACGAGATAGCAGCAAAAGAATATGGCTACAAGGGCGAGAGCTTTGTCATCTACCCCATAAAAGTCAACCAGATGCAGCCCGTGGTCGACGAGATAATATCGCATGGACGCAAGTTCAACCTTGGCCTCGAGGCCGGCTCGAAGCCCGAGCTCCACGCCGTGATAGCCGTGCAGTGCAAGAGCGACTCGCTCATTATCTGCAACGGCTACAAGGACGAGAGCTACATCGAGCTGGCGCTGCTGGCGCAGAAACTCGGCAAGCGCATCTTCATCGTGGTGGAGAAACTGAACGAGATCGACGTGATAGCCCGCACGGCCAAGCGGCTCCACGTCAGACCCAACATCGGAATACGCATCAAACTGGCCTCGGCCGGCTCGGGCAAGTGGGCCGAGAGTGGCGGCGACGCCTCGAAGTTCGGCCTCACGCCTTCCGAGCTGCTCGACGCGCTGGCCAAGCTCGAGAAGGTGGGCATGCACGACTGCGTGCGTCTGCTCCACTTCCACATCGGCAGCCAAATCACCAAAATCCGCCTCATACAGAACGCGCTCACCGAGGCGGCGCAGTACTATGTCAACATGCGCCGTATGGGCTACAACGTAGAGTTCGTCGACTGCGGCGGCGGGCTTGGCGTCGACTACGACGGCACTCGCTCGAGCAACAACGAGAGCTCGGTCAATTACAGCATACAAGAGTACATCAACGATATAATCTACACCTTCGTAGAAATATCTGACAAGAACAACATTCCCCATCCCAACATCCTGACCGAGAGCGGACGCTCGCTCACCGCCCACCACTCTGTCTTGGTGCTCGACGTGCTTGGTGCCGCCTCGCTGCCCGAGATGCCTGAGGAGTTTGAGGCCAAGGACACCGACCACAAGCTGGTGAAGGATCTCTACGAGATATGGGACAACCTGAACCCCAAGTCGATGCTCGAGGACTGGCACGATGCCGAGCAGATACGCGAGGACTGCCTCGACCTGTTCGCCCACGGACTGGTCGACCTGAAGACGCGGGCCGAGATTGAGGCCATGTACTGGAGCGTCTGCCACGAAATCAATATCCTGGCCAAGGGCATGAAGCACGTGCCGGAGGAGCTGCGCGGCCTCGACAGGCTGCTGGCCGACAAATACTTCTGCAACTTCTCGCTATTTCAGAGTCTGCCCGACTGCTGGGGCATCGACCAGCTGTTCCCCATCATGCCCATCCACCGCCTCGACGAGCGGCCCACGCGCAACTGCACGCTGCAGGACATCACCTGCGACAGCGACGGCAAGATTTCCAATTTCGTCGTGGGCAACACGCTGCAGAACGTGCTGCCAGTACACACGCTGAAGAAAGACGAGCCGTATTATCTCGGCGTGTTCCTCGTGGGTGCCTACCAGGAAATCCTCGGCGACATGCACAACCTGTTTGGCGACACGTCGGCGGCCCACATATCGGTCCGCGACGGCCACTATCACATCGACCAAATCATCGATGGCGAGACGGTGGCGGAGGTGCTCGAGTATGTGCAGTATCAGCCCAAGAAACTGGTGCGCCAACTGGAGCAGTGGGTTACCAAGAGCGTCAAGCAGGGCAAGATCTCAACGGACGAGGGCAAGGAGTTCCTGAGCAACTATCGCTCTGGCCTCTACGGCTACACCTATTTGGAGTAGCCCTCACGACTCGCGGTACTGCCACTTAGGGCTCTTACTCAAGTTTCAGAAGCACTGTAAAGTGCTGACCTTAAGCTATAACCACATCGTAGGGGCATGATTTATCATGCCCGCTATGTGCAATCGCCCCCTCTGACGGGCATGATGAATCATGCCCCTACGGCTTGTTTCCATTGGCTGTCAAGACAGGTCTTAGCCTACATTGTTGATTGTGTCCGAAACATTTGGTACTTGCAGTGGCCGTCCCCTGTGGCGGCCACTATACAAGGTGATTAAGCTGAAGTCTCAGAAGTTATGTAACGCCCTGAGACTAAGCACATTCCAACATATAGGAAAGCAAAAGCGGCTTGGAAATAACCTCTAATGCCGCTGATTTATGGTTCTTCCGGCATTTGTGATAATAGTAACTGATGAGCCCTCCGCGCATCCAAATGTCGGAAGAACCATAAAGGGTGGCATTATTGCTATCTCACACGCGATACCCTTGACCATTGATGACCACTCCATGGGCAACCATACGTGCTTGGATAACTTGCCCCTTCTTGTTCTTCACCACACTTGTCGCATCTCCAAAGATAAATTGCTGGTGATGAATTGTCATCTGACGAATCTTCCTCTTCTTTCTTTGCGGCCTCTTCCATGTCATTCCATTCTTCATTGGATACGGGAATCTTCTTTGCCTTAACAAGTTTCCCGTCGAAATCATAGGTGTTTACAATTCTGTAATATCCGGTCTTTGCTTTCTCTGTTTCGTAATCAAGCGAACTGTCCAACATGCACATTAGGAACAGAAATGGAGCTTTGGCGGTGGTGTCGCAAGTGAAGGTGATGGTCTTGTTGCTCTTCGACAACTTTGTTTCTGTTATTTTCATGTTATTGCCACGTGGGTCTATCTCTGTAAACTTACCTTTTGCCACGTCATACACATACACGCCATCTATCATATCATAATCCTTTGTTATGACCATGATGTTAGATTTGCCTGGCAGTATTTCACTTACGTACTCTTCATCAATGTCTCCATACGGGATTGTTGTTGTGGAGTCGGTCTCCACGTTGTGGCACTTGATGAGATTATCCTCCGCATAGAACACGCACTTCGGCATTGAATCGGGAAGAACAAACAACAATTCCGCATCTTTGTCAAGCGTCTTTACGAATTCTTCAGCCTTTTCTTGGTCGCTCTTGCCACAAGAAATAAGGCAAATACTGATGATAGTGATTAACAGTGTATTTGACTTCCAGTTCATGCGTTTAAGACTTTTATGGTTGTCAATATAGTTTTGTCTTTCTGTTGAACGAGATGTTTAATATGATGTATTAGCTATGTGCTCTAAAGTAAAATAGCCACCGAGCCACCTATAGAAGCCGCCTTTCCCATTCTCGTGCTTTACGCCAAGCACAGACTTGTCAAAGTCTGGGCCGATGATAAGAAGGCAAGGATTGTCGAATGTACCGACCCTTTCAAAGGCGTTGTCTCTCTGATCGGTCGCTTTGACACTTTTGTTAATGCGGGAAAAGTCAGAAAGATTGGTAAAATCATTGTTGCCTACAACTATTTTTCTCAATCCTACACATCCGGAGAACATTTCATCTACCCAATAATCGTTTGACAGATTAAAATTGGAAACATCAACAGTCGACAATGAAAGGCAGTTTTTAAACATTTCCCCCATACTTCTAACTGATAATGTCTTGAACCCACTCACATCAATGCTTGTAAGACTTGAACAACCCTCAAACATGTTCCCCATGTCTTTGACAGTGCTTGTAATAAAACCGCTCACATCAATGTTTGTTAGTTTTGAGCATCCACCAAACATCCTCCACATTTCTTCAACATTGGAGGTGTTGAATCTACTTACATCAATACTTTCAAGGTTCGAACAACCCTCAAACATTGAAAACATGCTCTTAACATTAGAGGTGTTGAGATATTCAATGCCCTTTATTGTTGTTAAACGTTTTAAATGATAGAACCAATAAGAACAGGTAACAGGTCTTGCTTGAGAAAAGGTCTTGTCAAAAATTACAGTGGTTATTTCTGTATTATAAGAATTTTCATCAATTATACCGTCAGGACGCATTTTATACCATGAAGGCAGAGGCTCTTGTCCAGGGGAGCCAAGGGGATTTAGCTTGTGGATGCCATTCTGTCCTCTCTTTGCGAAAGCCTTTGGCCGTTCTGCGTATGTGAACGTCAACGTCTTGGTTTTCCCGTCAGCATTAGTGCGGAGAATGGCGACAGGAATTTTCTCTGCCATTGCCATTGATGGTATGAGCATGAACAGAATGCTCACAAGCATGAATGCTTTTATGATTTTTTTCCCTCCCATAGATTTATATTTTTTGACGTAAGTAATTAGCATCTTTTGCCTTTGGATAATGGGTTTTCTACATTATTGCATATTTGTTTTCTTATCTTTGAGTGCTGGTGGTTACCGCATTTACTCAGTTTCTTCCAGTGTGAAATAGCCTCCGAGCCATCGGTAGAAACCTTCTTTGCCATTGTCATGCTTAATTCCAAGCACCGATTTGTTGAAGTGTGAGCCGATAATAAGCAGACAAGGATTCTCTAATGTACCGACCTTTTGAAAAGCATCATCTTTAATAGGTTTGCCATTGTCATAGAGATTGCTGAAATCATTGTTGCCAATATTTATGGCCTTCAATCCTACACATCCGGAAAACATTTCTCTTACCCACGTTATATTTGACAGATTAAAATTGGAAACATCAATCGTCGGCAATGAAAGACAATCCTTAAACATTTCAATCATATCTTCAACTGATGATGTTTTGAATCCATTTACATCAATAGCTTTAAGGTTAGAACATCCCTCAAACATTCCCCTTAATGAAAGCACTTTTTCTGTATTGAACCCGGTAACATCCAGATGCTTAAGATTAAAACACCCCTTAAACATAGAAGTCATATCTGTGACATTATTCGTATTGAAGTTGCTGACATCAAGGGAGTCAATACTCGAACAACCATCGAACATTCCGAACATTTCTTTTACGTTAGAAGTGTTGAATCCGCTCACATCAATACTTCTAAGGTTAGAACAATCTCCAAACATACACGTCATATATTTTACGTTGGAAGTATTGAGATTCTCTATGCCTTTTATGGTGGCTATTTTTCTCAGCCCCCAAAACCAATAACAAGTTGAAGTTGGTCTTGCCTGAGCAAAAGATTTGTTGAAAACAACAGTGGTTATCTTTGCATTGTTAGGATGGCTGTTTGCAGGGCCGCTATTTTGGAGACTTATCCATGTGGGTATATCCTCCATGTTGTTTTCTGTATTATCAGGGTTTTCTGAGGCCCACATTCCTTTATTCAGTCTGTGAATTCCATTTTGCCCTCTTTTTGCAAAGATCTTTGGACGTTCTGTGTATGTAAAAGTCAACGTCTTGGTTCTTCCGTCAGCGTTGGTGCGCAGGATGGCAACAGGGATCTTCTCCGCCATTGCCTTTAATGGCATGAGCATGAACAGTAAGCCCATTGCCACAAATACTTTGATAAACGTCACTTTCTTCATAGGTTTATGTTTTTGATGTTATACTTTTGACTTCCTTGATTTTTCCAATCTACTTAGGAATTCATAGTCTTCCCACACGCGCGAGTGTATCTTCTTAATCCGATTGTAAACTATAGGGAATATGCAGATATAGACAACCAGCAAGAAAAGTCGGACAGCCAGATAGCAACTTGAGACGCATATATTAAAATGAGAGACAATGAGCAAAGACAGTGGGATTGTCATTGATTGCAATAATGCCACCTGCCCCTCCATGACAGAGATGTCAGAATTGCGACTCGTCTGTTGGACATAATAATAGGCCTCATAGTATAGTTCGGTGACTTTTTTCTCTTCATCGGTTGACGTGGTCCACCAAAGCGTGGAAACGCCATACAGAACGATGTACAACACAACCAATGTGATAATGGCGCAATAATTGATGCAAAGCGAGAAAGCCGCGTCTATGACCATGCCAACAGCCAGCAATGCGGTTGCCATTATGAACGAATGCTGAACAAAGTCGTTAAAAGCGTCTATTCGGTGTGAAGCTATTAGTATTTTGCCTCGGCGTTCCTTTAAATTTGGGATGTTCTTAAACTGCCAGATTTCATCATCTAAACATGAAACGATGATATATGGGTTGTTACGGAATATGTGCCACAACTTCGATGCTACAACGTGATTGCATATTCCTATGATGTAGGCTAATGGACAAAAGAAGAAAAAGAGAAAGAGGTTGCTGTGTCCACAAGCAATGCCTTTGGCTATTGAATATAGGTCAGGGCAATATATGGAAAGAACCCATAAAAGGATTCCTCCTGGTATAACCATGCTAAGCAAGTCATATAGTGACAACCTTTTGACAAATGCTCCCATGACACATATTCCTACAGTTGAGGTCTAAGCTGCCGATTAATTGTTTGACATGAAGAAAGCGTGAACCTCTATGCCCGCTTCTAAGTTGGAGGTCCTAGGAAAACCTGTATGCACGAATTGGATATAGCAGCCCACGCATATACGCGTGAGAACCACTATGCCACCTCTTGCATACGTTGTGAAATTTCCTAGGTTTCCAACTACAAGATAAGCATAACGCTTCTTCTTTTACCACGATGTCTTGAGGTGCCAATCTCATAGAATCAACAACTCAACCGCAAAGATAAGCAGAAATATCTAAAGTGGCAACTTTTTTGCCAATAATTTTGAGGGATAAGCATTTTGTGCGCTAACGATTATCCCAAATCAGCCTTAAGAAATCACTTTGAGGCTTTGCGAAGCGTGTGAGAATGTTTTGCGGCACGTGTGAAAAAGTTGCTTGGCACGTGTAGAAATGTCTTTCGGCACGTGTGGCAAACTGGCCACGAGGCCCTTTGGGGATGCCTTTACAATTGCACGTTGGATGCTGGCGAGCCAAGCTCTCCATCAGTCCTGTGTTAACTCCGCCGTAGATGAGGGTGTGGCCCTCGCTGCCTATCCTGCACCCAAGCTGCTCGGCGAGTTCGGACAGGCGTGTGTCGATGTTGTTACAATACTGCTATTTCATCTTATTTGTGCAAAAGTACTGCTTTCTGCTTTGATGCCAAAACTTTGTAAGATCTTTGCACCTCAAAATCACGACTCGCGGTACTGCTGGGGCGACATGCCCGTCAGGCGGCGGAAGTAGCGGCTGAAGAAGCTGTAGTTGTCGAAGTTCAGCTCGTTGGCAACACGGTTCACCGGGTAGTCGGTGTGCTTGAGCATCACTTTCGCTTCCATGATAATTGCCTTGTCAATCCACTCCTTCACTGTATAACCACTGATTTTCTTCACTATAGCTCCAAGATACCGTGGCGATAGATATATCTTGTCGGCATAGAATTCGAGCCTGTGCTCGCGTGGGCCATACTGGTTGACCAGCGCCATAAAGCGGTCGAATATTTCTTCCTCATGGCTGCGCGTTGCCGTCTGCTGCTTCTCGCTGAGGGAATAAAGATGGTCGACGTATGTCAGCACGGTACTGACAAGCCTCAACACTACCTGCGGACTCATGCCCTTGTCGTGAACGGCCTGCCAGAGCAGTGTGTGGAGCGTTTCAATGAATTGTCGTTGTGGGTCGGTAAGATGCAGGATGAAAGACAGTCGCGGCCGTTTCAATATTGTTGGCAATCGGCTGTCGAAGGCGAGGGCAAGCAGCTCGTTGGTGCACGACATTCCCCTTGCAAAAACATCGGGATTTGCATCGGACATTTGCGCAACGCTTCCACCACAGACGAAAAGTAAATCTCCAGCGTGAACGTCATACTGGCGGAGGTTGATGACGGGATGGGCCTCGCCCTGTCCGGCGATGAGCAGCCGCATCTCGTCGAAACGCAATGGCCCACGCGATAAATGCGACAACATTTCAAACGGGCTTCCCATCAAGATGGCGAGGCTCTCGCTGATATAGCCATTAATTTGCGAGTCGTCATTACTCTCAATCAAATCACGCATATGGGCGTATGTGAGATGCTGTAGTTCTGTCCTCTTTTCCATAGTGTTTCTGTTTTTGTGCTGCAAAGATAATAAGAAAAGTATTTTAAGAGCTAATCATTTCTTAAAAATCGTACAAATAGTACATTAATTCTGTCTAAAAGGTATCAATTGATACTTAAAATCATACTAATTTTGCACCCAGAAAGATAAAACATAAAAAACATGAAGACAAGACATCTTTTAGCAAGCTTTCTCATCGCGCTTCCCGCCGTGCTGATGGCGCAGACTGTTACGCTCGACGAGTGCCAAAAGGCGGCACGCGAGAACTATCCCATGATAAAGAGGTATGGCCTTATAGAGAAGACCACCGACCTCAGCGTGAGCAACCTCAACAAGCAGTGGTTGCCACAGGTGGGCGCGTCGGCACAAGCCACCTATCAGAGCGACGTGATGACATTGCCCGACGCCCTGAAGGAAATGCTGGAGCAGAGGGACTACGACGTGAAGGGCCTGCGCAAGGACCAGTACCGCATCGGCTTCAACGTGGACCAGAACATCTGGGACGGCGGCCGCATCAAGAACCAGAAGAACATAGCCCGGGCGCAGGGCGAGGTCGACAAGGCGCAGAACGACGTGAGCCTCTACACCGTGGCGCAGCGCGTCAACGAGCTTTACTTCGGAGTGCTCACCGTAGACGAGCGGCTGCAGATCAACACCGACCTGCAAACCCTGTTGCAGTCGAACCTCGACAAGCTCAACGCCATGTACAAGGGTGGCACGGCCATGCGCAGTGACGTCAGCTCGGTGAAGGCCGAGAAACTGAACGCCGAGCAGCAAGCCACCGAGCTGAACGCCACGAGGCGGAGCCTGCTGCGGCTGCTCAGCGTGTTCTGTGGCATCGACAACATCGGGCAGGTGCGCAAGCCAGCCGCTATAGCCACCACCACAGCATCCAACAACCGCCCTGAGCTGCGCCTCATCGACGCGCAACTCCGTCTGGCCGACGCCCAGGAGAAGTCGCTCAATAGCAATCTGATGCCGCGGCTGAGCGCTTTCGCACAGGGCTACTACGGCTATCCTGGCTACGACACGTTCCACGACATGTTCCACCGCAACTGGACGCTCAACGGAATGGTGGGGCTGAAGCTGACGTGGAGCATCGGCTCGCTCTACACCAACAAGAACGACCGCGCCAAGATACAAGTCCAGCGCGACATGGCTGAGAACGCACGCGAGACCTTCCTCTTCAACAACCGCCTCGACGAGCTGCAGCAAAGCGACGACATCAAGAAATACAACGACATGATGGCCGAGGACGAGCAGATAGTCAGCCTGCGCCGTGATGTGAGAATGGCCGCCGAGTCGAAGCTGAACCACGGCATAATCGACACCAACAACCTGCTGCAGGAGATAAACCGCGAGAACCAGGCCAAGAACAACATGAGTCTGCACGAGGTGCAGATGCTGAAGAAGATGTACGACCTGAAATACACCACCAACAATTAACCAGACCAGTTTAGAACAATAAAAAAACAGCAAGCGATATGAACACCAACAAGTTATTTTTCATGCTTATGGCAGCCACGCTGATGGTGGGCTGCGGCTCCAACGACGATGACTTCGACGCGTCGGGCGTGTTTGAGACCACTGAGACGATAGTGTCGGCCAAGGGCACTGGCGAGATAATGAGCCTGAAGGTCGAGGAGGGGCAAAACGTGGAGAAAGGCCAGGAACTTGGCTACATCGACATGACCCAGCTCTCGCTCAAGCAGAAGCAACTTGAGGCCAGCAAAGCCCAGGTGAAGGCCAACCAGAGCGCCACCGACAGCCGCGTGCTCGACCTCAGCAAGCAGGTGGCGGGCATACGCCAGCAGATAGCCAACCAGCAGCGCGAGCTCAGCCGCTACAAGGCTCTCCTCAAGGATGGCGCGGCCACCCAGAAGCAGGTGGACGACATCGGCTACCAGATCAGCGTGCTGCAGAAGCAGCTCACGGCCACCCAGGAGCAGATTGACGCCTCCAACCGCAGCTTGCGCGAGCAGGGCGCGGGCCTTGAGGCTCAGAGCAGCGGCGTCGACGCACAGTCGGCACAGGTGGACGACCAGATGAAGAACTCCGTAATCACCTCGCCCGTCAGCGGCACCGTACTGACCAAGTATGCCGAGCAGGGCGAGTGGGCCGCCCCGGGCAAGGCTCTGTTCAAGGTGGCCGACGTGAAGAAAATGAAGCTGCGCGCCTACATCACCGCCGACCAGCTCACGTCGCTCAAGATAGGCCAGAAGGTCAAGGTGTATGCCGACCATGGCGAGAGCGGCCGCAAGGAGTACCAGGGCACTGTGACGTGGATAAGCGACAAGGCTGAGTTCACCCCCAAGACCATCCAGACCCGCGACGAGCGCGCCAACCTTGTCTATGCCGTGAAGATAGCTGTCAAGAACGACGGCCTCATCAAGCGCGGCATGTATGGCGACGTGAGGTTCTAAAAAGCCTCCCCCACCCCCCCCAAAAAAGGAGGGGAGCAGATGAAGCCTCCCCTTCTTTGGAGGGGCAGGGGAAAAGGATACAGTGTTGAACATAAAATCAGCAAATCATGCAAAACAACTTTTCAAATACAAATTCCACTGCCAGACTATTGTCCTGCTCCCCTCCTTTGGAGGGGTCGGGGGAGGCTCCCGTCGTTTCCGTCCACAATCTCAAAAAGAGCTACCTGAAGGGCAAAGTGCAGGCACTGAAGGGCTTGACGTTCGACGTCAAGGAGGGCGAGATTTTCGGTCTCATCGGTCCCGACGGCGCGGGCAAGACCACCTTCTTCCGCATCCTCACCACACTGCTGCTGCCCGACGAGGGCTCAGCCACGGTGGACGGGCTTGACGTGGTCGGCGACTTCAAGGCCATACGCAAGCGCATAGGCTACATGCCCGGCCGCTTCTCGCTCTACCAGACCATGACAGTGGAGGAGAACCTCAACTTCTTCGCCACCATCTTCGGCACAAGCATCGAGGAGAACTACGACCTGGTGAAGGACATCTACCAGCAGATAGAGCCGTTCAAGAAGCGCCGTGCCGGCAAGCTCTCTGGTGGTATGAAGCAGAAACTGGCCCTGAGCTGCGCCCTGATCCACGCGCCGCGCGTGCTCTTTCTCGACGAGCCGACCACGGGCGTTGACCCCGTCAGCCGCATGGAGTTCTGGCAGATGCTGCAGAAGCTGAAGAAGGAGCACAACCTGAGCATAATAGTCTCAACGCCCTATATGGACGAGGCCGTGCAGTGCGACCGCATCGCGCTGATACAAGACGGCCAGTTCCTGACCATCGACACACCGCAGGGCATCGTCGACAGCTACACCAAGACGCTGTGGACCGTGGGCAGCGACCGTATGCACCAGTTGCTCGACGACCTGCGCCAGTGGGAATATACTGATACGGCGTTCTCCTTCGGAGAGTATTTCCACCTGACGGTGAAAAAGAATGCCTCCCCCGACCCCTCCAAAGGAGGGGAGATGGTTTCACCTGACATACTCCGTGATTATCTTAAAGATAAAGGACACAACGACATTGTCATCAAGCCTGCCAAGGCTACCATTGAGGACTGCTTTATGGCACTATCATAAATGCCTCCCCAAGCCCTGAAACGGAGCTGGATGTATATCACAATGTTAAACTATAAAAAGAGATTTTAGAGATGAACAACAATATTTATTTAGGTAATCAGCATCCCCTCCATTCGGAGGAGCTTGGGGAGGCCCCTCTTGTTATCGACGCCAACGGGCTGACCAAGCAGTTCGGCTCGTTCATCGCCACCAACCACATCACCTTCCAAGTGCACCAGGGCGAGATATTCGGCTTCCTCGGAGCCAACGGCGCCGGCAAGACCACAGCCATGCGCATGCTCTGCGGTCTCTCGCAGCCAAGCGCCGGCTCGGCCAAGGTGGCGGGCTTCGACGTGGCCAAGCAGCACGAGCAGGTGAAGAAGCACATAGGCTACATGAGCCAGAAGTTCTCGCTCTACGACGACCTGACCGTGGCCGAGAACCTCACACTCTTCGGTGGCATCTATGGCATGAGGCGCAGCGTGATACGCGAGCGCATCGACCAGGTGCTCGACGAGCTGGGCTTCTCGTCCGAGCGCAACACTATGGTGGCCTCGCTGCCACTGGGCTGGAAGCAGAAGCTGGCCTTCTCGCTGGCCATCTTCCACGACCCGAAGATAGTGTTTCTCGACGAGCCCACCGGCGGTGTCGACCCAATAACGCGCCGCCAGTTCTGGGAACTGATCTACAGGGCCGCCGACCGTGGCATCACCGTGTTCGTAACCACCCACTACATGGACGAGGCCGAGTATTGCGACCGAGTGAGCATAATGGTGGACGGGCGGATAGAGGCGCTCGACACGCCAGCCAATCTGAAAAAGCAGTTCAATGGCACTTCAATGTATGACGTGTTTTATGCCTTGGCCCGAACGGCCAAGCGAAATTGAAGTGTGACCAAGCCCTGGTCACACGATGACCAAGCCCTGGTCACACGATGACCGAGCCCTGGTCACGGGATGACCGAGCCCTGGTCACGGGATGACCGAGCCCTGGTCGCACGGTGACCAACCCCTGGTCAAAGTTACAAATAACATATTAAAGAAAAATGAAACAGTTTCTTGCTTTTGTCAAAAAGGAATTCCTCTACATACTCCGCGACCCGCGCACGATGCTCATCCTGCTGGCAATGCCCATCGTAATGATGCTGCTCTTCGGCTTCGCCATCACAACCGAGGTGAAGAACACGAAGCTCGCCATCTACGACCCGTCGCACGATGCCGTTACGCAGAAGATTATAGAGCGGTTCTCCAACAACAAATACTTCGAAATAGACCGCGAGGTGAAGGACATCGGCGAGGTAGAAGGTCTCTTCAAGAGTGGCGAGATAAACCTGTGCATAGCGTTCAGCGAGAACTTCGCCGAGGAAATGCTCCACACCCGCGAGGCAACGGTTCAGATCCTTGCCGACGGCTCCGAGCCCAACCAAGCCTCAATGCGCGTGAACTACGCCACCCAGATACTGGGCGACTACCAGCGCGAGCTGATGCAGCAGTCGGGCATGAGGCCGCAGTTCCAGATACAGCCTCAGATGAAGATGCTCTTCAACCCGCAGCAGAGGTCGGAGTTCAACTTCGTGCCTGGCGTGATAGGCATGATGCTGTTGCTGATATGCGCCATGATGAGCAGCATAGCCATAGTGCGCGAGCGCGAGACCGGCACAATGGAGGTGCTGCTGGCCTCGCCGCTGCCGCCGTCCTACATAGTGGTGGCCAAGGCTGTGCCCTACTTCTGCATCTCGAGTGTCGACCTGACCACAACACTCTGCGTGGCGCGCTTCCTGCTCCACATACCCATCGCCGGCTCGTTGCTCACCATAGTAGCCTTGGCCTTGATCTACATCTTCATGGCCTTGTCGCTGGGATTGCTCATCTCTTCCATAGCCCAGTCGCAGCTCGCCGCCATGCTGCTCTCGTCGATGGTGCTCATGCTGCCCACCATCCTGCTCTCGGGCATGATGTTCCCCGTTGAGGCCATGCCCTGGTGGCTGAAGGACCTGAGTGCAGTGATACCCGCGCGGTGGTTCATTGCCGCCATACGCAAGCTGATGATACAGGGCGTGAGTTTGCAATTCGTCATCAAGGAGTTTGTCTTACTCTCGGCAATGGCTGCGTTCTTCCTTACAATAGCAATCAAAAAGTTCAAGATAAGGCTGGAGTAAGGAGGAAGCCTCTCCAAGCCCCTCCAAAGGAGGGAATGTTAAACACCAAATAAAAAATTCAAGTGAAGAAAATCGAATGAAAATGAACAAAAAAGTTTGTCATAGTAATCGACATTCCCTTCTTTCGGAGGGGCTTGGGGAGGCTTTGGGCGCCTTGCCATTCCTCATCAAGAAGGAGTTCAAGCAGATGTTCCGCAACCCGTTCCTGCCCAAGCTCTTCGTGATGCTGCCCACAGTGATGCTGCTCATCATGCCATGGGCCGCCAACCAGGAAGTGAAGGGGCTGAAGCTCGGCGTGGTCGACAGCGACCATTCCACCACTTCGGAACGGCTTGTCTATAAGGCCGCGGCCTCAAAGTATTTCACGCTGAAAGACTACTCTGCCACCTACAACGGTGCCATGAAGAGCATAAACAGCGGCGACGCCGACATCATACTCAACATACCGCAGGGCTTCGAGAAAGACCTCGCCACACAGGGCACGGCGCCCGTGATGATTCTGGCCAACGCCGTCGACGGGCAGAAGAGCGGTCTCGGCAGCTCCTACGTGGCAGGCATAGTGCAGGACTACGCCGCCGACCTGCGCGAGGAGAACGGTTTAGGCTCCCCTTCCTTAGGAGGGGGACGGGGGGAGGCCTTCAACGTGGCTCCGCGCTACAAGTACAACCCCCACCTCGACTACAAGGTGTTCATGGTGCCGGCGCTGATGGTGATGATGCTCACCATGCTTTCCGGCTTCCTGCCCGCGCTCAACATCGTGGGCGAGAAGGAGAAGGGCACCATGGAGGCCATGAACGTGTCGCCTGTGGGCAAGGTGGAGTTCATCCTCTCCAAGCTCATCCCCTACTGGGCAGTGGGCTTCTTCGTGCTCACCTACTCCATGCTCCTGGCTTGGCTCGTCTACGGGCTTGTGCCACTGGGCTCCATAGCCACCATCTACCTCTTCACCACGCTCTACATCATCGTGGTGTCGGGCTTGGGACTGGTCATCAGCAACCGCTCTGAGACCATGCAGCAAGCTCTGTTCCTGATGTTCTTCTTCCTGATGGTGTTCATACTGATGAGCGGGCTGTTCACGCCAGTGGCCTCAATGCCCCAGTGGGCGCAGACGCTTACCTACGCCAACCCGCTGCGCTGGTTTATCGAGGTGATGCGCATGGTCTACCTGAAAGGCTCCGGCATCGGCAACTTCCTGACCCACTTCGTGGTGCTCACCGCCTTTGCGCTGGTGATGTGGGGCGTGGCGATAGCCACCTACAAGAAGAGCAGTTGAACATCTTAAAAACAGTGAACTATGGGATCAAAAGAAAAAAACATAAAAGCCATTCTCGACGCGTTGGGAGAGGCCGCCAAGCCCTTGACGTTCTACGAGCTGCATACGACCAACCCCCCGACCCTTTGGTCTTACTGTCGGCTCTAAGCACGTTGCTCAATGAGCACAAGGTCTCGTCGTTTGTGGAAGCTGGCAATCAGTATTTTCAACTCTAAAAATCAAAGATGAATATCCGCAATCATCCAAACAAGCGGCACACTCTCTGTAGGGGCATGATTTATCATGCCCGCTATGTGCAATCGCCCCCTCTGACGGGCATGATGAATCATGCCCCTACATTCGGGTGATTGCGGATACACATAAATCAAAGACAAGGCGCACAATCCTGTTTTGTGGGATTGTGCGCCTGCTATTTGGCGGGCATCTGCGGGACGCCGGTTGTGGAGTCTCAGCTGTTGTCGCCGACCGCCGCCATCACCTCGTCGAGGGTGTTGGCAGGCACGATGTGGCTGCGCCATCCGCCGCGCGTCATGCCCCGTTGGTCGAGGTCGTCGAGCATGGCAACGAGCTTGTCCCAGAAGCCCAGCATGTTGTAGAGTATCACCTTCTTGTGGTGGTAGCCGATGGAAGCCGAGGCGGCCACGGTGAACACCTCGTCGAGCGTGCCTATGCCGCCTGGCAACGCTATGGCCACGTCGGCGTGGCTGAGCATCAAGTCCTTGCGTAGGCTTAGCGTGTCGCAGGGTATCTCCACGTCGATCAGGTCTGACCGGCGGCCTCCCTGTTCCACCAGGTCGGGCACCACGCCTATCGTCATGCCGCCCGCCTCGTGGGTGCCACGGGCCACGCTCTCCATCAGCCCCGTGTTGACTCCGCCGTAGACGAGCGTGTGGCCCTCGCCGCCTATCCTGCGCCCCAACTGCTCGGTAAGCTCGAACAGCCGCGGGTCGATGTTGTTGTTGGCCGAACAAAATACCGCTATTTTCATCTTTTTTGTGCAAAAGTACTGCTTTTCTGCCTCAATGCCAAAACTTTGTTGTAACTTTGCACACCGAAAATCATGACAAGGAAGACGAGTTTACCCTGAGTATGGCTGGAGTGGGGTGCAGGTTTCTTCCCCATGGCAAGTTTTTTTAAGGTAAACAAGAAGCAAGTGAAAACATTTGAAGAACTTGGCGTCAGCGAAGAGATTCGCCGCGCCATCGACGAGTTGGGCTTCGTCAATCCGATGCCCGTACAGGAAGAAGTAATCCCATATTTGCTCGGCACGCGCAACGACGTGATAGCCTTGGCGCAGACTGGCACCGGCAAGACGGCCGCCTTCGGCATTCCCCTGTTGCAGCGTCTCGACACGGCGAGCCACGACACCCAGGCCATTGTGCTCAGTCCCACGCGCGAGCTGTGCCTGCAGATCACCGACGACCTGCGGTCGTTTGCCAAATATCTGCCCCACGCCCACATCGAGGCCGTCTATGGCGGAGCGTCGATAGAGCAGCAGATCAAGGCGTTGCGCCGTGGTGCGCAGATCATTGTGGCCACGCCTGGCCGCCTCATCGACTTGATGAACCGCGGCAAGGCCAAGCTCGACAACGTTCACAACGTGGTGCTCGACGAGGCCGACGAGATGCTCAACATGGGCTTCCAGGAGAGCATCGAGGCCATTCTCTCCGGCGTGCCCGAGGAGCGCAACACGCTGCTCTTCTCGGCCACAATGAGCCGCGAGATTGAGAAGGTGGCGCAGGGCTACCTCCACGACCCGAAGGAGATAGTGGTGGGCAGCCGCAATGAGGGTGCCGAGAACGTCAACCACGTCTACTACGTCGTCTCGGCCAAGGACAAATATCTGGCCCTGAAGCGCATAGTCGACTACTACCCCAAGATCTACGCCATCATCTTCTGCCGCACCAAGCTCGAGACACAGGAGGTGGCCGACAAGCTGATACGCGACGGCTACAACGCCGAGTCGCTCCATGGCGACCTGAGCCAGCCACAGCGCGACCTGACGATGCAGAAGTTCCGCCAGCACAACACGCAGCTGCTCGTGGCCACCGACGTGGCGGCCCGCGGCCTCGACGTAGAGGACCTGACCCACGTGATCAACTACGGACTGCCCGAGGACATAGAGAGCTACACCCACCGCTCGGGCCGCACCGGCCGCGCGGGCAAGAAGGGCACGTCGATAAGCATCATCCACACGCGCGAGCAGTACAAGGTGAAGCGCATTGAGAAGGAGATAGGCAAGGAGTTCGTCCGCAGCAAACTGCCCACGCCGGAGGAGATATGCAAGAAGCAGCTCTATCGCGCCATGGACAACATACAGAAGACCGACGTCGACGAGGAGCAGATAGCTCCCTACATGCAGGACATCAAACGCCAGTTTGAGTACATGGACAAGGAGGACATCATCAAGAAGATGGTTACGCTGACGTTTGGCCGCTTCCTCGACTACTACAAGAACGCGCCCGAGATAGTGGAGCCCACAGGCAAGGGCGAGAAGGCAAAGACAGGCAAGGGTGCCGCCGACCGCCCCAAACGGCAGCGCGGCAGCCACAAGGCCGAGGAGGGCTTCGCCCGCCTGTTCATCAACCTTGGCAAGGACGACGGTTTCTATCCCGGCGAGGTGATGCAGTTCATCAACAAGCACGTGCAGGGGCACCAGGAGGTGGGTCACATCGACCTGATGCGCCGCCAGAGCTACATCGAGGTGCCGGAGGAAGACGCCGAGCGGGTGATGCAGGCCCTCGACGGGCAAGTCTACAAGGGTCGCCGTGTGCGCTGCAACGACGCCGACTCGCGCCTCGGCGACGCCAAGCCGAAGCCGGCGGGACGCGGACAGCGTGGCGGATTTGCCGACAGCAAGCCGCAGCGAGCCCCCAAGCCGAAACCACTCACAGAGAAGCAGATGCGCAAAGCCAAGCACGCCGACGACTGGCGGGCGCTGATGCAAGCTGGGCGCAACGGCTTCAAGGGCGAGAAGCCCGACTTCAGCGAGGAGGGCTGGGCCCGCCGCTACCCGAAGAAGAGATAGACATCGCAAGATGCCGCTTGCCGCAAATACAAGGGAAAAATCCAATTTGGGTCGGATCAATAAATTATGGCTCTTCCGACATTTGATAATAGCAACTGATGAGGCCGGAGGCCTCAACGCAAGACAGCCCCGTCTCATCCGTGCGTCAGCACGGTGAGGCGGGGCAAATCGTCTGTGGCTTTATATCAACGCGTGAAGCGTCGCCGCTGTTTTCCACAGTACGCCCATGACTTGACAGCGGCAGCCCTCCACGGACAGAACTATAATTTTGCTTATAATAAGGTTGTGCCAGAAGCCCCCAATAAGGCGGGCATGATAAATTATGCCCCTATGATTTCACAGACATTGACTTGCATTGTCCTGTGGCTAAGCACATTCCAACATGTAGGGGCATGATTTATCATGCCCGCCATTGGCAAAAATTCATTGTTTCGGGCATGATAAATCATGCTCCTACGATTTCGTTGACTTGCCTTGTTTCACAAAAATCTGCAGATATGGCAAAAGTAAAACTAAAATTCCGACCTTCCTCTATTGCTGGGAGGGAAGGGAC
Organism: uncultured Prevotella sp.; assembly: GCA_964602785.1. GTDB lineage: Bacteria > Bacteroidota > Bacteroidia > Bacteroidales > Bacteroidaceae > Prevotella. The sequence continues at coordinate 83,123 of CAZRSL010000001.1, read as the reverse complement.
ACTCTATTACAGAATCACCCACAAACGTATTTCCCGACAGATCGGCACTGACTACAGGGTTCTTCCCCATGAATGGAACTGCCAGTCGGGCGGGATTACACTTTCAGGACTCAACAATGAACGTAAGGATTACCTGTTGACCATCCGAGCGAAGGTGGCAGACGATATGGCACGATTGGGAGAAATCATCGAATGCTTCGACAAGAGGGGTGTGCCTTATCATTCGGACGACGTCGTCAAGGCGTTCGGAAATCCAGGAGCAGAGGGCTTCATCGCATACTCACGTCGGCTTATTGCGCAATTGCTTGAAGTGGGAATGCCCGTGGCGGAGAAATACAAATGCTCGCTCAACAAGTTCATCAAATTCCACGGCGAATCGGAAGTGCCTTTCTCGGGCATCACGCCACAGCTGATGGTGGCTTTCGAGAACTGGATGAGAAGGAAGGTTACCCGCAACACATCATCATTCTACATGCGTTGTCTCCATGCCATCTACAACCGCGCAATGGAGGAAGGCCTCGTCAAAGATGGAGGCAACCCTTTCCACCGCGTCTACACAGGCGTAGACAAGACCCAGAAGCGGGCACTGCCAATGGACATCATCAAGAAAATCAAGGACTATGACCTTTCAGCCAAACCGAGGATGGCATACGCCCGCGACCTGTTCATGCTCTCGTTCTACTTCCGGGGCATGGCTTTCGTGGACATGGCTTATCTGACAAAGCACAACATCGCCAACGGCATCCTCAGTTACTGCCGCAAGAAAACCACCCAACCGCTCGTCATCAAGCTGCTGCCGATGATGTGGGAGGTGATAGGCCGCCATGCCGGCTCATGCACTGGCGACTATCTCCTGCCAATCCTCTCGGAGACCGACATCCACAGGTCGCGGTTGCAATACAAGGCGGAGAGCCGCAAGGTGAACGAGCAGCTGAAGAAACTTGGCGAGATGCTGGACTTGCCCATCAAACTGACCATGTATGTGGCACGCCACTCTTGGGCTACAGCGGCACACGCCAACAACGTGCCCATCTCCGTAATCAGCCGTGGGCTTGGGCATGATTCAGAGAAAACGACGATGGTGTACTTGGCCTCAATCGACACCTCAGAGGTTGACAAGGCCAACGACCTCGTTTTGGGGTTGCTTGATTAGAGAGTGGGATAGAGAGGGCAATGTGGAGTTGCACTCTCTATCCAAGAGATTTAGCCAGCATTATTCATAGGGTACAGATATTACATTCTCCATAATGCAGGGACCGTGTAGGTAGGTTAGGGCCGGCCCTAAAACAATGTAATTACCTCTTTTTAATATGTCGAACATTAATAAGGGCCGGCACAAGGCACGGCCCCTGCAAATGGATAATGTATAAGCGTAATCTATGAATAATGCAGGTTAGAAATGGCACAGTAGAGCAAGGGCGAGCAAGTGAAGAAGTGCATAACCCACCAATGTGAACTGAAATGTTGAGCAAATGGCGACAGACATCAATGAGAATGTCGATTGATTTGATGGGCAGACAAGAGTCTCGGTTGTGAAACTCAAGTTTCGGAGGTGCTGTAAAGTGCTGACATTAAGGTATAACCACATCGTAGGGGCATGATTTATCATGCCCGCAATCGGCAAAATCGTTGTATTTCGGGCATGATAAATCATGCCCCTACGGTTTCGCAACCATTGACTTTTAACGGATTATGTACTTCCGAATCTTGAGTAACAAATGGATAGTCAACACCATTTATAATTCAACTGAAAGCATTGCAACTAATTGATACTCACCACCACCACTTTTTTATTCCGATTTGCTTGTTTAGTTTGAAAAAAATGCCTACTTTTGCATTTGACAATTTATGCACTGTCCATGGCCACTATGGCTAATCAAGCAGTCATGAAGAATCCTTTCGCTCTCAAAATCCATATAGAGGACAGAAATGTCTCTTGGATAGAGAGTGAGAGTATAAGGGTTTGAAATATTAAGGATATGTCATACAGTTGCAATGCTTTTGGCAAGTGTCCTTCCAAGAAGGTAGCTTCAAACGACATAAAAGGCTGTGGTTGATGACGCTGGATAGCTCGTCTGCCTTGAAAAGCCTAAAAGAATAACATGTTGGAGATTCATTCATGTCTTTCTTATGTGTTCTGGAATGCTCAATTTCAGGAGAGAAGAAGAAATGTGCAAATAGAATGGATGTGATAATAAGCCCCTTCGTCAGCGACAATGATTCATGGGGATATATACGTATACCTCCACAGAGTGTTAAGACGTTTATTGACAAATTTAAGACCGCTGTTGAATCCGCGCGAGATGATGGCTTCTTCCCTTCATGTTTCATACATGAAACCACAGTGTTAACCTTGCCTAAAGGTTCTAAAGGCCCTGTCCCCCAAAAGGAAATCACCCCAATAGGCATCGTATTCCTTCAAGGCGACTTGGAAAAGACAAAAAGCTTCCTTATGAAATATACAAGGAACCATTTCCTTGTAAAGGATAAGACCACTGGCTCCACGGCATGTATTCCTGCTGCTCAGATGAACCTGTTTCGTAGTGTCTTGGAGGTCGAGCCGGAAAGAGTCACATACTTGGACAATCCTATTAGCAGTTTCAAAGGTCGCAGAAGAATAAAGATGCTGTCGGGAATCTTGAAAGGCCAAACTGGGTATCTGGTCAGATACAGGAAAGACAGGAAGCTGGTCGTGGGTCTTGCGGGCATGACCGTTGCCTTTGGTGGCATACACAATGACACATTTAAGTTTTTGGATTGAAAACTATGGAATACACATACAGAGGCAAGAACTATCCAAGGGAAATAAAGCTCAACTATCCTGAGTTGAAGGCTATTCTCAGCAAGCTAAAGGAAGAAATAACCTTGGGAGAAGCTTCTTGGCTTTTGAGTATCGCCCCAGAAAAGATGACCAAGGATTGCAATTCATTGATATTGAACGAAATCGGAAACCAGCGGGGAAAGACGTTTGAGCAATTGAGCAACGATAAAGATGTTAATCCTTACATTATCAACAATTGCCTGATGATGCTCACTGGGATGTATTTCGAATATAACGTAGAGACCTCAGGCATCCTGCTTGAGCTGCTGTGCCAACCAGAGGGAATGTTGTGTTTCAACGGCATTGGTCTGGGTGAAGATATGCCCCATGCTCCCGTAGCTGCGGCGCTCAATCGCTGCTTTGGCCTTTCGCCTTATGGCTTATTAGGAGTACTGCTAAGGAAAGACGCTTCGGATAGAGCAAAGAAGATTGTTGGTGAAATGGTTGGGATTCTTGGGGCAAATCTCAGGCAACACCGTCATGAGGCTCTGACCACAGAAGAAGAGTACGATGAACTTTGCAAGGATCTCTTAGATTTCTACAACAAACATGCCCAGGGTTATCCAAGCAATGACGATTTGGACAGAATCTCGATAAGTTGTTTGGTCGAGGCGATGTCTTTGACAGGCGTATACGACAGAACTGGCGACTTGCCCATGTCAGTAGCAAGTCTTTTCCGTGGAGGATATATTGACGAGGAGATCATGAATGAAGAAGATGCCCTTGACGGTTTTGACGGCAACGGATGGGATTGTGAGGCCCCCGCAACCGAAATCCGCGAATTGCTTCTCCCTACGCCAAAAGATGACTGAGTGATTTGTCTTATTCACATACCATCTTTACCCGTGGTAAGTTGACTAACAAGTGAACCAACTTGACGCCAAATCATACGTTATGTCACCGACGCTTCCATAACCGACTTCCTCGAAGGCAATATTTGCGACAAGCAAGTGATGACCTACATCGAGAACGCCGCCACTGATGCCGGCCAAAATCAAAGTTACATGAGGAAAGAAATTACCCCCCATTCTCAAGCAGCGGGACTCAAATATCGAGCTGTATCGCATCATAGTGATGTTGCTGATAGTGATGCACCACTATATAGTAAATTCTGGAGGTAAACCACCAATCCAGCGTATGATGATCTGAGACTATTGACTATCTTTGCCACCATATTCAAATCTTATGAATATGGAAAACAAGGAGTATTTTGAGAATTTGATGCAGGATATAAGCCAAAAAAACAACGGATGCAGTTTACGTTGAATAGGTGGTTTAATCAAAGTAGTATTTCAATATAGAGTTCATGCTAATTTAGAGATTTACATTCAATATACTTATGTTTAAAGCAGAAGCTAAAAGAATAAGCGATCTTTTTAACAGAAAGATAATGTCTGTTCCTCGTAACCAAAGAAAATATGTGTGGAACAAGGCAAATTGGGAAGATTTATTCTCTGATTTGGAGTTCATATTAAAGAATGAACCTTCAAAAGAGCATCATCATTTTATAGGAAGTATAGTGTTGCAAGTTCTCAACGAAGAGAAGGGGTTAGTTCATTGTTCTATAATTGATGGTCAGCAACGTACTGTAACCATTACACTTCTTATGTTGGCCTTGCTCGAGTTATTCAAAGAAAACAACTTGGTAGATTCTTTTAATGGTACTAGAAAATACTTAGTATTTATTGATGATGATGGAAAAGAGCAATTTATATTGTCTTCGCCAAATTATATTTCCATAAAAAATATGGCTTTAAAGATAATCGATGTAAAGGGAAAGAGGTCCATCGATGATTTGATTAAGCATTATGTTTTAAAAAAGGACGAGAAGCCTTATGCCAACTGCTTAAAATATTTTTATTCACGATTGAAAGAGGCTTCTAACGTGTATGCCAATTTAAAAGTATTCTTAAACGGAATTAGAGACGCTTTAGTTCAGACAAGCTATATAGACATTTCTGCAACTAATGAAGAGGATTCATATACAATATTTGAGATTCTTAATGCCCGTGGAATGGAACTTGAGGATCATGAGTTAGTTAAGAACTTTATCATGAGGTATATTCTTCCTCAAAGTAAAGTTGACGAAGTAAGGGAACGATGGACGGTTATAGAAAATGAGCTTGGCACGCAAATTAACAGGTTCTTTTCTCATTATACAGCCCATCGCTTTGTCATACCCAATAAGCAGTCTGTTTTCAGGACAATTCAGAATAACGTAAAGAAAACAGAAGTGCAAGCTCTGTTTGATGATATATTGCTCAAAATGCAGTACTACAAGAAGATTATATCGCCTATATCTATAGGGGAAGATAGAAACTGCAATTCTACTGAGTATGAATTATTCTCATTTTTGAAATCTAGGCGGGCAGAGCAATTTAGACCCTTATTCTTAAGTATAATGCATGTAAGGGATAAGCAACTAATAGCTGATGTCAAATATAACGATATTTTAAAGTTCATCCATACTTTTTTTATCTGTTTTAATATCATTGGGCAACTTAAGTCTAATGGATTAACCGACACTTTGTCAAAGTTTACTCGTCTTATAGAGAACGATTTTAATATTAACAGATTTGACGAACTACTTAATTCGCTGAAATCAAAGTTACCAAATCTGACAGTATTCACATCCAATTTCAAGACAATTGGATGGTCACATAAGCATGACTTTTATAAGGATTCTAGACGTAAGGAAAATGTGCAAACAGTTTTAGAACTCATGGAGAAACACATCTCCAGAATTTCATATGTGCAGCCATTTACGATTGAACATATACTGGACGATTCTGAAGGGATAGCCAATGCCCAGATAGGTAATTTGCTCCCTTTGGAAGATAGATTAAACACATTAGCTAATGGGAAATCATTTGCAGAAAAAATAAAGATCTATAGCCAATCAAACTACAAAATGACTAGAAATTTTGCCTACAGGTATTCTGGCAAAGCTGTGAAGGATTTTAACCCTGACTCTCGGGCTGACTATATGGCGAAAACGATTTATAACGACATTCTGGGATTAGGAGCTTTTTAATAAAAACTTAGAAACTTCAGAAAGTATTATATATGTATTATGAAAGTAGTATTACTGGCTGGCGGCTTCGGAACACGCATAAGTGAGGAGTCGCACTATAAGCCGAAACCTATGATAGAGATTGGCGGTAAGCCGATACTGTGGCACATTATGAAGGAGTATTCCTATTATGGCCACAACGAGTTCATAATCTGTGCGGGTTACAAGCAGGAGTATGTAAAGGAATGGTTTGCCAACTATTTCCTTCATAACAGCGATGTAACCTTTGACTACCGTGGAGGGAGTAATAACATGACCATTCATGACAGCCATTGCGAGCCGTGGCGGGTAACGGTGGTTGATACAGGCTATAACACCATGACAGGTGGGCGTATCAAGCGGATTCAAAAGTATGTGGGCGACGAGCGTTTCTTTATGACATACGGTGATGGAGTATGCGACGTTGACATCAACAAATTGCTTGACTTCCATATCAACCATGGCAAAATAGCGACTCTTACAGCTGTGAAGATGAAGCAGGAGAAAGGAGTTCTTAATATCGGCGGTGACAATGCGGTCAAGTCCTTCCGCGAGAAGAACCTTATGGATGGCGCACCAATCAATGCTGGTTATATGGTGTTGGAGCCACAGATATTCGACTATATCGAAGGTGATAATACCGTATTCGAAAAAGAGCCACTGAACCGGTTGGTAGAGGAAGGACAACTGATGTCTTATATCCACACGGGATTTTGGCAGTGCATGGATAATGTACGTGAGAAGGCGATGTTGGAGAAATTGATAATGACAGGGGCCGCCCCTTGGATTAAATGGAGTTATATTGCACCGAAAGGTTTTTGACATATCATAAACAATGACAAAAAAGGAAGAATTAAAAAAGCAAATTCTGGAGCTTACCAGACAATATTACGAGGTGGCACACGCCCCAAAGGGGCAATTCATCCCAGGCAAGACATTTGTTAACTACGGAGGCAGATTTTTTGATGCTGAGGAAATGGTCAATCTTGTTGACTCGAGCCTCGAATTTTGGTTAACTGCCGGCCCATGGGCGCATAGGTTCGAGACAGGACTTGCCAAATGGCTGAGGGTAAAACACTGTGCAGTGACTAATTCAGGTTCATCGGCCAACCTCTTGGCCTTTTATACCTTGACTTCACCCAAGTTGGGGGACAGGGCTATCAAAAAAGGAGATGAGGTTATAACAGTAGCTGCTGGATTCCCGACTACTGTCAATCCGATTATACAGTTTGGAGCCGTTCCTGTTTTCGTAGACATTGCACCACCAACATTTGACATTGACCCTACACAACTTGAAATTGCCTATTCCCCAAAGGTTAAAGCTGTGATGATGGCACATTCCCTTGGGAATCCCTTCAACCTCAAAGCAGTCTTGGCGTTCTGCAAAGAGCATAATCTGTGGCTTATAGAAGACAACTGTGATGCGCTTGGGACAGAATATACCATTGACGGGATAACGAAAAAAACTGGCACATGGGGAGATATAGGCACATCTTCTTTCTATCCACCACACCACATTACTATGGGCGAAGGTGGAGCTGTTTATACTGATGACCCCATGCTGGACCGAATATGCCGTTCTTTCCGCGACTGGGGGCGGGATTGCTGGTGTATAGGAGGTGTGGACAATACCTGCGGCCATCGTTTTACTGGGCATTTTGGTGAACTTCCCGTCGGCTATGACCATAAATATGTTTATAGCCATTTCGGCTTTAACTTGAAGATAACCGATATGCAAGCCGCTATCGGATGTGCGCAGTTGAAGAAACTCGACGCAATAGTTGAAGCAAGGCGGAGGAATCACAAAATCTTGTACGATGGTTTGAAGAATGTTCCAGGACTTCTTCTGCCCGAAGCAGAAACAAATAGCAATCCTTCGTGGTTCGGTTTTCTCATTGCTGTTAAGGAGAATGCAGGATTTACTCGCAACGATCTCACAGGCTATCTGGAAAGGAACAAGATTCAGACACGAAACCTCTTTGCTGGTAACCTGATTAAGCACCCTGCCTTTGACAATATGCGAAAAAGTCGCAAAGGATACCGAGTTGTTGGAGATTTGAAGAACACGGACTTCATTATGAACAACGGCTTTTGGATTGGGGTATATCCAGGGATGACGGAAGAGAAGAACAACTGGATGATTAAGTGTATTAAAGACTTCTGCTATTCACATACAAAATAACAATGGAAAAGCTATTCAATGATTTCTACAAGGGGAAAAGGGTATTTGTTACTGGACATACTGGTTTCAAAGGTTCATGGCTATGCAAGTTGTTGGCCAACGCCGAAGCACAAGTAACAGGCTATTCCTTACAACCTCCTACATCTCCATCACTTTTCGACATAGCAGATATTAAGGATGATGTCGATTCTGTAATCGGAGATATTAGGGATATTGCATCTTTGGAAAAGGTATTCAAGGAGGCTCAACCAGAGATAGTTATTCATTTAGCGGCTCAGCCTATAGTGCGTGAAAGCTATAGTAATCCCCGATACACGTACGAGACTAATGTGATGGGTACGGTAAACATATTGGAATGTGTCCGAAAGACCGCTTCCGTCAAGTCATTTTTGAATGTAACGACGGACAAGGTTTATCTAAACAAAGAATGGCCATGGGGCTATCGCGAAAATGAGGAGCTTGACGGTTTTGACCCTTATTCTAATTCCAAGTCCTGTTCCGAGCTTGTTACCCACAGTTATAAGAACAGTTTCTTCTGTAACGAGAATGGTAAGCCGACAATACCAGTGTCAACGGCACGTGCAGGAAATGTTATAGGTGGTGGAGATTTTGCAAAAGATAGGATTATCCCCGATTGTGTCCGTGCCGCACACAGGCATGAGGACATTGTTGTTCGGAATCCATTTTCTACACGTCCATATCAGCATGTACTTGAGCCATTGTACGCCTATCTCATGATATCCGCAGCACAGTATGCCGATACGAACCTTGCTGGATGGTATAATGTCGGACCAGATGACAGGGATTGCTTCAAAACATCAAATCTTGTTGATGTCTTTGTTAGGGAGTGGGGTGAAGGTGTGAAGTGGATTAGCAAATATGATGGTGGCCCACATGAGGCCTCGTTTCTAAAGTTAGACTGCTCGAAATTGAAAAACACTTTTGGGTGGCATCCACGTTGGAATTTGGAACAAGCCATTGAGAAAACGGTTGAGTGGTATAAGTGTTGGTTGTCGGGAGGCGATGTCAGGTCTTGCATGGACAATCAAATCGAAAAATACTTGAAATCATGAGTGTATGAAAAAATGTATCATTACAGGAGCTACGGGCTACATAGGCTCACATGTCCTTAAGCACCTTTTAGGAAGAGGATGGGATGTCAGCATAATTGCCGACCCAGCATTTGGCTATGCCAATATAGAGGAAGTCAAAGACAAAGTGACCATTTTTGAATATGGCAATGATAGCAATATAGAAAGACTCATCGCCTTTTTTAAAGATAGGGACGTGGATGTCGTTTTCCACCTTGCAGCGGCAGTTATTACAAACTGCACATCGCGAGACATCCCTGTTATCATTCAAAGCAATATTCAGTTTGGAACAGAGATTTTGGAGGCTATGCGTCACTCAAGCACTCGGTTGATAGTGACCACGGGGACATATTGGCAAAACTATAACAATGATGATTACAATCCTGTTGACCTTTATGCCGCCAGTAAGGAAGCCTTTGAGAAGATTGTACAATATTATGTCGATGCCCATGGGATTCGCACTATCAATCTCCGACTGTATGATGTCTACGGAGAGGATGACCATCGTCCAAAGTTATGGTCGCATCTTCGAGACATTGCTGGAACAAATGAAGTCCTCAACGTCTCACCTGGAGAGCAGTTGTTGGACGTAGTTCATATCAGTGATGTTTGTACAGCTTATGAAGCTGCATACGATATGCTGGCTGATAATAAGAACATTAGGAATAAGGTGTGCGGTGTATGTACAGGTAAACAACGGACATTAAAGGATTTGATTTTACTATTCGAGAGGATGATAGGCAAGGATATTAATGTCAACTTCGGAGGGAAACCGTACAAATCAAGAGAAGTAATGAAACCAAAAGCAAACTATGCGAAATTGCCAAGCTGGGAAGCGAGAGTTTCGGCGGAAGAAGGTTTTTCACGTTATAGACAATAAGCAATGGATAAATACTCATTTAAGAATCAGTCAGCCACTATTGATGCCATGCGCATCCCCATGGTCATTTTAGTCATCTGCATTCATTTCAACATTATATGTTACCCTTTGGTCAGCCATGGCGAGATAGTACAGTTTGACCTAACGTGGGTTCAATATCCTATCACACTATTCAGCGAAGTGCTTGGAAGATTAGCTGTGCCCTTTTTCTTCCTAACATCCGGTTACTTTTTCTTTTTCAAGGAGACCACGTTCAGCAAGCGAATTTATTCGGGGAAAGTAAAAAAGAGGTTTAAATCACTTTTCATACCGTATGTCGTTTGGTGGCTGGTTGCAGGTTTTCTAACTTTTATCTTCGCAAAGGCTCATCTTGTTGGAAACATCAACCTGAAGGATTTTATTGCTGGCTTTTGGCTTAATCCTAACACTGATCTTTGTCTGACCAATAGTATTAACACCCCTTTGGACGGACCATTGTGGTTTTTACGCGACTTGATGGTAGCCATGCTCTTGTCTCCTATCATATACTATGCGCTAAAAGACAAGAGGGTTGGATGCGTCGTCTTGCTGTCAGCAATTATCTTGTTTTTGGCGTTTGGATGGTTTGGGCTTCCACAATATTTCATTCCTGGATTAAGTTTTCCCTGTCTGCTTTTCTTCTCTATAGGGGCTTATTGGGGAATTCATAAGACAAACATTTTGAACTATGTATACGAGCGAAGGCATGTATTGGTGCCAATCTCTTTATTGTTGATAGTTCTCGACCTAAACCTTTCTTTTTATGATAATCCATTAACGTGGTCTACAAGTCTGGTTCAAAACGATTTCGTACATAATGCGATGATAGTTGTGTGTACACCAACAGCGTTCTTGCTCGGTGCCATTTGTGAGCCAAAAATGGGTTGGAGCAGAAAAAATTCCTCTTCTTCCTTTACCATCTTTGCATTGCATAAGATAATCATACTTCCAATAGGCTATGTGCTTGTATATATCCTCCATACTGGCAGTCATATAAGTGCTGCGACAACATTGGCTTATTATTTTGGAATCATCTTGTTGGCGGCCGTTATCGGAGTTTTGTTTTATAAGGTTGCGGCATTAAACAAGGTGTCCAAACAGCTTTTCACAGGAGGACGATGAATCGGTACGTACGGCATGAAAGAACTAACCATTATAATTCCAACCTTCAACCGTAGAAACCGGTTGTTGCGGCAACTTGAATCTCTGCAAGTACAGGGACAGTTGGAATATTACTCGTTGGTCATTTTGGATAACCACTCTGACTATGACATAAGAAAGACCATATTCGAACATGGCTTTTCTCCAGATTTCATAGGCAATATAGAAATTGTCAGACGAACTGTGAATACACGAATGGGATACAATTTGGCGGGAACCTTACTTTATTCGAAAACAAAATGGGTGTGGCTGGTCAGCGATGATGATGTGTCTACTCCAGACTCCATACAAACAGTATTAAGGTATGCGAGGCTTTACCCAGATGTCTCACAAGTTAAGTTCCAATTCACATATTGTAAAGAGTTCGAGGACAAGTATGTAAAATCAGTCGACGAGTTGGAAGTTTTATACAAGAATAAAATATTTGAGGCAGGGGACCTTTTCTACCTTGGCAATAATCTTATTAACACCGAAGCTTTAGTCGACTATTTGGGGGATGCGTTCGAGTACTCATCCAATCTCATCCCTTTCGTGATGCCAATGTTGCATCAGCTTGTAGACGGAAAAGCAGAAGTTGTATTCTCAGACAAGCATGTGCAAAAATACGTGAACAACACGTCGGGCGACACATGGATGTCTGTCCACACCATTTTAAAGTTCGCACAGCTGTATGATATCAACTGGGGCATCAATGTAGATTCTCGTAGAATTTTCGACATCATCAGTAGGCATTTCAACACGCCAGACTTTGTACGTATGTTGCTCTCTGAAACAGACCGCCGATTCAGGAACTATGCATACCATCGCTTACGATCTACCATTTTCAAACGTCCTATGACATTAAAGGAACATCTTTTTTTGCTTTCCTATAGGATAGAAAACTTTACTGGGCTACCACTATTACAAACTTTCACTAAACAAGGATTGAGAAAGTAGTTTCCTTAAAAATATGTCAGAAAGATCCAACCGTATAGCCAAGAATACATTCATGCTCTATTTGCGAATGGCGTTCGGCATGATTGTGTCTCTGTATACAAGTCGTGTCGTCATTAATGCGTTGGGCATCGTAGATTTTGGCATCAACAATGCGGTTGGGGGATTTGTTGGGCTGTTCTCGTTCTTGATCTATTCCATGCAAACTGCCACACAGCGTTTTCTGAACGTTGCTATTGGGCGAAATGACACGCAAGGTCAAAATGATGTGTTTTCAGTAAGCATGGTTATCCACATGGGCATATCAGTTATAATTCTTATTATAGGAGAAACTGTAGGTCTGTGGTTTGTCGAAAACAAATTGGTCATCCCCGACAATCGTATGACAGCGGCGTTATGGGTGTATCAGTTTACACTTTTCTCTACGGTGTCGACAGTGATGTCAATCCCTTTTAATGCAGAAGTTGTCGCCCACGAGAAAATGGATATATATGCCTATTTGTCAATTTTGACCATAGTCTTAAAACTTGTAATAGTCTACCTGCTGGTTTTGTCCCCTTATGACAAATTAATTACCTATAGTCTTTTGTTCCTTTGTGTTTCGTTGTTGAATTACTTTCTGTTTACTTTATATTGCAAAAGAAAGTTTACCGAATGTCATTTGTCTATTCAGTTCCCTCGCAAACTGTTTAAGGAGATGACTTCATTCGCAGGATGGGATTTGTTTGGAGTGATAGCATGGACATGTTCCACACAAGGCACCACTATTCTGCTCAATCTCTTCTTTGGTCCCGCAGTCAATGCAGCCAAAGGTGTCGCCGAACAAGTGAAAGGAGCAGTTCAGGGATTTTCTTCTAATTTCCTTACGGCATTGAACCAACAGGTCACAAAATCATATGCAGCCAATGATACTGGCTATTTGCATAAACTCATGTACTCTGGGGCAAAAATGTCTTTCATGCTCTTATTCATCATCATGGTACCGTTAGGAATCAAGGCACCGTTAGTGTTAAGGTTGTGGCTGAAGCTTGTTCCTGATTTTACGGTAATCTTTCTTCAAATTCTACTCATTCAAATGGTACTTGATGCCATGATGACCCCATTGAATACTGCTGCCCTTGCTACAGGACGGATAAGGTATTATGGATTCTCCACCAGTGTGATGACGATTTGCATCGTGCCTATCTGCTATATAGTCCTTAAAATGGGGGCAAATCCTGTATCGGTGTTTGTAATAGATTTGGCAATGACTATAGCGAGGGAATGCGTGCAGTTCTTCAAATTAAGACATTTGGTGTCTTTTCCATATCTTGACTATTTCAAGAATGTTCAGTTGCGCTGCCTCATAGTAGTCGCAATAGCTGTTCCTTTTTCTTTGGCGATTGCGCCAAAATTTAACGACAATTTCTTGGGGTTAGTCTTGTTCTGCCTATGTTGTTGCCCTCTGTGTACAATCCTATGCTTAAGCATCGTGCTTAATAAGGCCGAGAGAAAATTAATAACGTCAAGCATACAAGAAAAGTTTTTGAATAGGTAAATGATGATAACAGATAATCTGAAATACAAATACACTCAAACGAAGTTTTATATTCAGGCATTGTATCTTACAATTGCTAAGGGGAAATGGCATCACATTCAAGAAGCAAGACTTGTCAGCTTGTTGAGGTATGCCCAAAAGCATTCGCAGTATTATCGAGGGCTTTTAGGGTCTATTGAAATAAGTCATGAAAATGCTTTAGGGGTATTGCTATCAATGCCTTCCCTTACAAAGGAAATCATCCAAAAGGAAAGCTATAATATATTTAGTAATGAAATAACAGAAGACTGGGCCTCTTGGCGTAATACGGGTGGGTCTACTGGCGAGCCTCTGAAATTCCCTTCTCTTTCTTCTTCTTTCTATATGGAAGACATTTGCCAAATGATGCTATATCAGCACATGGGCTATCGTCTTGGAGATACCATTGTTTCCATAGATGGTTCAAGGGTGGAAGAGGGCAGCCAAAAAGTGCACATATATTGGAAAGAAGGCAAAAGCTTCCCTTATGGGAAAATGCATTATTCCGTGTTGTATCTGAACGAGGATAATATCCCGTACTACTATAAGTCCTTTTGTGAAGTTAAGCCTCGTTTTCTGAGAGGATACCCATCGGGAGTGCTTACCTTTTGCAAACTGTTAGAAAAATCAGGAAAAAATGCCTTGCCACAGATGAAAGGCATTTATCTAACAAGTGAATACTTTTCTCAGGAAGATAAAAACTATATATCAGATGTTTTGAATTGCCCTGTCTATGGCCAATATGGTCATACTGAATGTTCTGTTTTTGCATTACAAGAGCCTGATAGCCAGCAATATCTCTGCAATCCACTATACGGTTATACAGAAGTCCTGAACGACAAAGACGAACAGGTCGAAATTGGCGAGGTTGGGGAAATTGTAGTCACAGGATTCTCTTTCTATGGGTTGCCTTTCATCAGATATAGAACTGGAGATTTGGCTGTATATGGTGGAGTTACAAAGTACGGAGAAGTCATCTTGTCCTCACTCATGGGAAGAACTGTTGATTTCATCTATAACAAGAAGGGAGAAAAGGTTTATACAGTAGGCTTCATCTTTGGAGGGCATTTAAAAGCTTTCAACTTTATTAAGTCATGGCAAATAGAACAGAATGAGATAGGTAGTATCATTATTAGGATTGTGAAGGCATCTGGGTACAACGATTTAATAGAGAACGAAATCGTTAGTTTCTTCGAAAAAGCAGAGTTCGAAGTAACAATCATTTATGTAGACAACATACCCAAAACTAATAGGGGGAAGATGCGCTTTTTAATTCAAAACATATCATCTGTCAAGTAAAAGGATTTAAGGCATGCCATATTCACCTATAGCCCTGTTCTCCTATTCCCGTGCCGACCACACGAAAGCTGCCGTGGAATCATTGCTGCAAAACGCGGAAGCCTCGGAAACTGACCTTTTCGTGTTCTCCGACGGTCCTAAAAACGAGAATAAAAAATCTGCTGTAAAGGAGAATAGGGATTATATCCACACCATCAAGGGCTTCAAGTCGGTGACTATCATCGAGCGTGAAACCAACTGGGGGCTTTCCCGAAGTCTTATCGCTGGGATAACAGATATTGTCAACAAGTTTGGTCGGGTTATAGTTGTGGAGGACGACCTGGTTCTCTCACCCTATTTCCTAAAGTTCATGAACGACGGACTGGAGAAATACAAGGATGACGACCGCGTGTCCACCATCAGTGCGTTTCTCAATCCCGTAGGAGGCGATGTGCCAGAGACTTTCTTTCTCCGCTATTTCGCATGCTGGGGCTGGGCAACGTGGAAGCGTGCGTGGGATTTGTTCAATCCAGATGCCAATGACTTGCTTAAACAACTGCGTTGGAAAGTCAACGACTTCAATATCGGCGGGTCAAGCAATTTCTATGGCATGCTCTATTGTCAGAAAGTTGGCTTGATAGACTCGTGGGCCATCCGCTTCTATGCCTCACTATTTCTGAAGGGCAAGTTGCAACTGTTCCCTGGTCGGACGATGGCCATTCAGCATGGAATGGACGGCACAGGCACGCATTCGGGCATAGACAAGACCTACGCCAACATGAAGCTGAGCCAAACGCCAATACAGGTAGCCGATATTCCTGTTGAGGAGAGCAAAGACATGTACAAAGCTTTCTCTGATTTTTATGGCAGACAAGTCAACAAGAGGTCTATTCTTTACCAATACGGCAGATTCAAGTCGTTTGTCAGGCGATTGATTGGAATCGACTACCGGTAATTTTGGTATTTCAACACGCAAAACATGGGTATCATTTACAAACTTATCAACATTCCTGTAGCTTTACGAATTCGCTTCTGGACATGGATTAACCCCATTATATTCAGAAGCAGGGGAATTCGCATAGGCAATAATGCCATCATTCCAGGAAAGGTACATATAAGCGGAAATGGCAGCATAACCATAGGCTCTAACCTCTACTTTTCTTCTGGTGATGGTGTGAATCCGATATGCAGTAACCTCCATGGGACTTTGAATGTGGATGAAGGAGGCAAGCTTGTCATTGGCGATAATGTCGGCATGAGTTCCACTCGCATCTGGGTTCATCAGAGCGTCATCATTGGTAATCATGTCAACGTTGGTGGCTGTGTGTTCATTACTGACACCGAAGCCCATCCATTCTCTTGGCACAAGCGTCGGAATGGCAATGAAAGCACTCTCTCCGCTCCTGTCGTAATAGAGGACGACGTGTGGATAGGTGCGCAAGTCATTGTGTTAAAAGGAGTAACAATCGGTGCGCGTTCAGTCATAGGGGCTGGTTCAGTGGTTACTCATAGCATTCCACCTGATAGTCTTGCTGTTGGTAATCCTTGTCACGTTGTAAGGAAGCTAACCACAGAGCCTTGACTATTCCCGATATAATTTACTGATTTCATTTATGCATATACTTTGGATTGCTGGCTCATCGAGCAATTACGTCCCTATTGGACAAATTGGCGGAGGCTATAACGGTGGAGGCTGGGTGTCGTCGTTGCAAAGCGAGTTGCTCAAGCTGGAGGACATCACTCTCGGCATTGCTTTCTGCATGGATGGACAACCAGAGAAGGTGGTACAGGAGGGTGTCACCTATTACCCCATCCCCAACCACCGCAAGGCTTGGAAAGACAAGGTTGTTGACCTCGTGCGCATCAACGACGCAAGCCGCGACGAGGTGGTGTGGCCGCAGTACACGGAGCGGCTGAAGCGTGTCATCGCCGACTTCAAGCCCGATGTCATCCATATCTTCGGCTCAGAACTTTACCAAGACCTCGCCGCTTTGGTGGCGGGCGACATCCCCACAATTCTCCACGTTCAGGGCCTCCTCTCTCTCTCTATATATATAGTGCTCCCTCCGGGCATATCCCGTCGGCTGCTCGTCTCCACGGCAAAAGGACTGCGCGGCAAGTTGGATGCCTACGAGATGTTGCCCCTGTGGTGGCGCAGCGTCCACAGGGAGAAGGCCATCCTCAGGGCCGTGCCGCACGTCATCGGTCGCACCGATTGGGACCGTCAGGGTGTGGCGGTCATCAACCCCAAGGCGAAATATCACTATGGAGGCGAGATACTTCGCGACGTGTTCTACGGGGAGGCCAAGAGACAGTTGCCACAGCGGCTCACTATCACCACGACCATCTCCACCGCCATCTACAAGGGTTACGACGTGGTGCTGAAAGTGGCCGACATTCTGAAGCGGGAGGTGCAAATTGATTTCGAGTGGAATGTGTTTGGCAATGTCAACCCGTCGCTCATGGAGAAAGTAACGGGCTTGCGCCACGAGGACTTGAACATCCATCTCCGTGGTGTGGCATCAGCCGATACCATCCACGACGCACTGCTCCATAGCACGCTCTACGTCCACCCCAGCTATGTGGAGAACAGCCCCAACTCAGTCTGCGAGGCGCAACTCACTGGCATCCCCGTGGTGGCGAGCAACGTGGGCGGCACCAGCTCGCTCGTGGAGTCTGGCCGAACGGGCTTCCTATTCCCCGTCACCGACCCGTATATGGCGGCTTATTATATCGGGAGGCTTGCCTCCGACCGTGAGCTGAACATCCGCATTGGCAGGCAAGCTCGCGAGGTGGCACTGAGACGGCACGACAAAGACGAAATTGTGGCCCAGCTGCTGCGCACGTATGAGGAGATAAGCCATGACGGTAAATAAGAAAAGGCCGAAAATAAGCCACTGACGACACTGACTAATCACGGATTAATTCAAGGCCTGTGTTTCCCCAAAACTATATAGTCCGTGTCAGTCCGTGATGTCAGTGGCAAAAAACTAATTGATGTCCGCGTGGCTAAAACACCCATGACTGTTATTCGCGCCGTTGCACCCTATCATCATCCTGGCCACTTGAACTTCAAGGAAGCACCATACAAGGCGTGGGTGGAGCTGGGCGGTCTGACCGCTCCTGCGCACTATCCACCACGGCTGCTGCATGGGCTGGCGTTTAGGTGGGAGCTGCCGAGGGTTTTTCTTAAGAGTGGGGAGGCAAGGCTGCGGTTTGTAGAACCCATATCCATACATTTCGACACTTTCCCCGACAATGCTTGTCGCGAGATTATCCCGATGGTGTGGGACTGTTGGCCACGCTATTTCGAGCAGATGGCACGATGGCTTCAAAGCCACAAGGTGCGGACGGCGATATTCACCTCGCGCGACACAGCGGAGCGGATGCGGAAGCGGTTGTCCGGGGTGAACATTATGTGGTGTCCCGAGGGCATCGACACAACGCAATACTTGGAGGGGAAGCCTTTGGCAGAAAGGAGCATCGACCTCTTGGAGTTCGGGCGTGGCACGGAGGGGGTGATTCCCTTGCGGTTAGCCTCCTCTGTGAAGCACATCCGAACGAAGGTGAATGGCCGCTTCATCTACACCGACGTGCAATTGCACGAGTCGATGGCTGACGCAAAGGTGACTATTACGTTGCCCCACAGCATCACCAACCCCGAATTCTCTGGTGGCTTGGAGACGTTGACGCAACGTTATTGGGAGTGCATGCTTTCCCGCATCGTCATGGTTGGCCATGCGCCACGGGAGCTTGTCGACCTTATCGGTTACAACCCCGTCATCGAGATTCCCGTGGATGAGCATGCGGGTGAGGCGTACAGCGGAAAGATTGTGGATATATTGCAACATCTTTCGGATTATCAGCAGCTTGTCGACCGTAACCGTGCCACAGCTCTGAGGGTTGGCGATTGGGAAGTAAGGATGAGACAAGTTATGGAGTGGCTGAAGAGCCTCGGATATGTTTTAAGTAGATAAATTAGAACTAATAATTTTTTCAATTATGACAAACAAATTATCAATAAATGGCAATAACAACATATCAATACAATCGGGTCGCGGAGACAATGAGGCGAATATAAAAGGTGACGGCAATCAAACCAAACAAGATGGACATAATGATAATTGTCAGAAAAAAGGCGTTAATTGGTCAAAATGCAATTTCTCACTGAGCTTTTTAAATTCTGTGAAGAATTGGGGCATTACAAAGTTGCTAATGGGCTTATTGAGCAAAATAGTATAAGTTTGTTGTTTGGATAATACTTCTAATAAAGGATAGGAGCATATAGCTCCTTGAAGAAATATTAAAAACACAAACAATATGTTATCAAAAACATCTTTCTCCTCTTTCAGTGTTAAATCCCATGCACGGGTTTTTAGCAGTTTCATTTGACAAACTGCAATTCTACATAATAAAGAAACAAAATGAAAACTCCTCTTCTGTTATTAACAGCGTGCGTCAATCCCAACGGGATGAAGTTTACCGCGCTTCAAGACCCAAAGATACGCATGACGCAATATGTCAAGGCTATTAACTTTTACCTCTCCAAGACCGATTTCCCTGTCCTTGTGGTTGAAAACAGCGGATATGACTTGGCTACACACATTTCTACCCCCCCCAATCGGAGAGATTTGAGTGCCTGACATTCGATGGCAATGGTTACGACCGGAAACTTGGGAAAGGATATGGCGAAGGTTTGATTGTAGAATATGCCGCAAAGCATTCTTGCCTTTTTAGGGATGCCGATTTTGTCATTAAGATTACAGGGAGGGACATTGTTACCGATATCAAGGCACTGACTGGGGAAATTAAAGATACTTCTGCCATCTATGCCAACTACACCAGTTATGGAGGGCATTTGAGTTGTTTGAGCCGAGTGGTGGGTTTTCCCAAGCAATTTATAGAGAAAAGGTTTGTACCAATGACCAAGCGAATTAATGATTCCCGTGGTTTTTTCTTCGAGGATGCCATATTTGAATCAGCAAAAGGGCACATCAAGGAGTTTCGACACCCGATATTGACTAAAAGTGTAGACGGCACATACGGTACAAAGATAACTCCACACATGGCAAAATATCCCATTGCCCTCTTTAAATATTATATTCACAAAATGGGACTGTTCAGAATAGTGTTTTAATAAAAGCTTTAAAAGAAAAATGAAAAAAGAGATCATATTTAATAAGATTTACAATATAGGCTGTCTGATTTTGGGCTTGAGATTTATGGTGAGCCTAAAGAACCTACGGAATAACATGCCTTTCATCAAGAAGATGAGGTTGACCAATCGTTACAGCCCGAACACGATATTTTTCGTCATATCACCCTACAATGAGCAGGAAGGGCTTTCAGACCGGCTGAAAGGCATCGTCACATGCTACAACTACGCCAAGGAGTTCAACTATCAACTGCGAATCGTGTTCAAGACACCGTTTGTCCTTGAGGATTACATTGTGCCTAACAAAGTCGATTGGGTAGCTGGATTTGAGGACTTGCATTATTCCATCGGACACACGCGATTCTTTGATGAGAGCAACATATTATATATGGGTGATTTCACTCGCGTGAAGTTGAATGCTGGCAAGGAATACCACTGCTATAACATCGGAAACAGACAGCCTGATGTGTATCCAAGAACTGGCTATGGCTGGGGACAACTCTTCAATGAACTTTTCAAGCCAAGCAAGCCTCTCCAAGACCTTATAGACTCCTATCCTTTCAAAGAGAAACAATACATTGCCGTACACATACGCTTTGTCAATGCCCTTGAGAGCTTTGAGCGGCCCACCATATACAGTACGCCTTTAGAAACTGAGGAAGAAAAGCAACGCCTTATTGACCGCTGCAAAACAGGAATCATGGATATAAAGCGCAATAATGGTAATTGTGAAGTATTGGTCTTCTCTGACAGCCAACGTTTTCTTGGTTCATTGGGAAACCTCCCTATTAATGTGTTGGGTGGAGTAAATCTTATAGCCCATTCAAGGTTTACTGACAACAAAGATGCGACAATGAAAACATTCGTAGATTTGTACATGATTTCGAGGGCAAAGAAGGTCTATCGCATCACGGCAAAAGAGCTGTATAACCTGCCTGGATTTGCTAAAACTGCCGCACTGATAGGTGGCGTAGAATACGAGACATTTGAAGTTTAAGAAAAGCCACGGACGACACTGACTTTTCACGGACTCTTTTGTTGCCTGTGACAATTTGATAAACATTCCGTGTTAGTCCGTGATGTCCGTGGCAAATAATACATATTATGCTGCTTTATCAAGAAGAATCTGACAAGGTGCTGGCTGCCTTTTTCGAGGTGAACAGGCATTTGCCCAAAGGGATGTTGGAAAGTGTCTACGAGAAAGCCTTGGTGTATGAACTACGCCAACTGGGGTTGAGCGTGGATGAGCAGAGGCCGCTCACTGTCACGTACAAGGGTATGGACATTGGCGACTTCAGGGCTGATGTTGTCGTGGAGAACAAGATGATATTGGAGCTTAAGGCTGTAAGTTGCATTGCGCCGGAGCACAAGGCACAATTGCTTAACTACCTCGCCACCACGGGCTACAAGGTTGGATACATCCTCAATTTCAGCGGTATCCGCGACTATAAGCGGATGGTCTTGTAGCACAATCTCTGTGTTTTTAATAGCCACGGACTGTCTCGGACTTTCAAACTTGCAAGAAAGGGAATCATGGAAGAGATGATAGCCCCCGCCTGTCCGTGATGTCAGTGGCAAAGAAAGAGCCACGGACGACACAGATTGTTCACGGACTTTTCAAATTTATTAATCTCCCAATTGCCGTAGGCAACCAATTCTTCATCCAACATTCAACACTCATAATTCATTTTTATGATACCCAAGATTATCCATCTCTGCTGGTTGAGCGGAGACCCCTACCCAAAGGAGATACAGCGATGCCTCGACACATGGCGGGAAAAACTGCCCGACTACGAGGTGTGGTTGTGGGACACCAAGCGGTTCGACGTGGACTCAATAGTGTGGACCAAGCAAGCGTTTGAGGCCAAGAAATACGCTTTTGCCGCCGACTATATCAGGCTCTATGCGCTATACAATTACGGCGGCATCTACCTCGACTCCGATGTGCTGGTCTACAAGTCATTTGATCCATTGCTACATTTGCCTTACTTCATCGGCTGCGACCAGATACGGGCTTTCGAGGCGGCGGTCATCGGGGCGGAGAAGGGCTGCCCGTGGGTGAAGGACATCCTCGACACCTACGAGGGCAGGCCTTTCATCAAGGCCGACGGCACGATGGACATGCTCACCCTGCCTTGCCGCTTCCACGACGTGCTCACCGCACGGGGCTACAGTTTCTACAAGGTGGACGACTGGACAAAGTTCGACTTCCAGTCGATAGACCTGCAAAGGAAGGAGATGTACGTCTTTGCTGGCGACTACTTCAACGGCCGCAACGAAGTGGAGGTGCATCCAACGAAACGTAGCTTCTGCGCCCACAACTACATGGGCAGTTGGCAGAATCCTGTGGGGGGGGTAATTTCAAGCGTCTCATCCCGAACTGTCTACTCAATATCATTTTCTTCATCAGCCACCGAACATGGGCATGGAACAAATACAGCCGCTTCCAAATCAAGTTTTCAAGGCGGTGAGATTCCTAAGGTAATACATTATTGTTGGTTCGGCCACACCCCGCTTCCGCCATTGGCGGAGAAGTGCATCGCCTCGTGGCGGAAGTATCTGCCCGACTATGAAATCAAGCGTTGGGACGAGTCGAATTTCGATGTCAACATCATCCCCTACACCCGTGAGGCCTACGCCGCAAAGAAATATGCTTTTGTCTCGGATTACGCCCGTTTCTGGATACTCTACAAGTATGGCGGACTCTATTTCGATACCGATGTTGAGGTCATCCGATCGCTCGACGACATCATCGCTCGAGGCGCATTCATGGGCATGGAGACCGACCCACAACCCGGGATTGACCTCGGGGCGGCAAGCTCCGAGGTCAATCCCGGCCTCGGCCTGGGCGTCGCCCCCGGCCTCGGCCTGTACAAGAAATTGCTAAGCTGCTACGATGGCAGGCACTTCGTGCTGGAGGAGGACGAGAAGAACCAAATCACTGTGGTCAGAATAACTACAGACTTGCTGATGGAAGAGGGGCTGCGCCCTGTGGCGGGCACACAACAGGTGGGCGGCGTGTTCATATACCCATCAGAGTATTTTTGTCCTATCAACGTAACCACCGACCATCTGAACATAACACCCAACACGCGAACCATCCACCACTATGCCGCCACTTGGCTCGACCACAAGAAGAGTTCGTGGAAGAAGCTGCTTAAGAAGCTGTTGCCCGAGCGGGTGGTTTGGGCCTTGATAAGGATAAAGAGGGCTACACGGCCAATCAATTAGCAACAATTGCTGTATATCATCATTATAGAATAACACAACAATGAGAGGAATATCAACATTCTACACCCTGTTCTGGGTCGTCTACTTCCCGGTGTGCATAGCGTTCACCGTGCCTGTGAACTTCGACTGGAGCGACGAGATTCTGACGGTGCTGCTCCTGGTGTATGCGTTCTTCATGCAGCGACACCTGATAAAGGACCGCAAGCGGTGGAACGAGATAATTGTCTACATCCTGATTATGGTGTTCTACCTTGTCTATTCGCTCGCCATCAAGGTTACAACCACACGTGGTGTGATGCTTGACATCCTGCAGCAGGTCAGGCCGTACGTGGTGTTCTATCTGACTTGGGTGCTCGCACCTCGGTTCACCATGGGACAGAAGAGGCTGATAAAGGCGGTGATGATACTTTCTTTCCTCGTCTATCTCGTCCTATTCTTCGTCAGGCCATCGCTTGTAATGGGATATGGCCCCGATGCTCAGGGACGGCTGGAGTCAAATCCTTTGGGACAGCTTGCCCTCTGCTGCGGGATGATATATTACATTTTCTCCAAGCCTACAAAGGTAAACCGTAATATAGCCATCATCATCATGTTGCTCGGTCTTGCATCAGGTAAGTCAAAGTATTTTGGCGAGTGTGTCTGCTTTATAGCACTGGTGTTGTTCGTCTCCAGGCAGATTCGTTTCACTTCTATCAGCACCATTCTGAAGATAGCTGCATTGGGGGCAGTTGTACTATTCTTCACATGGACAAAGTTTAACGCTTACTATGTGGAGGGGTTTCAAGAGGATGCCGAGGAGATGGCCCGGCCGATGAGCTATCGCGTGGGGGCACAAATAATGTTCCACGACTATGTCCCATTTGGCAGTGGCTTGGGTTCATTTGCCACAGCGGCGGCGGCCAAGGAGTATTCCCCCCTTTATTATAAATATAACCTGAGTGATATTTGGGGCTTGACCCCAGATGACCCAATGTTTCTCGCGGATGCGTTCTATCCTACGCTCGCAGAGTTCGGCTTTTTCGGCTTGTTCTTCTTCCTGTGGTTCTGGAAGAGGCGGTTGTGGGAGACCCACAAGATAAAGAATATTGTGAACTATCGCATGGCTCTGATGAGCATCCTTGCTTTGGCTCTCGAAAGCACTGCCGACACATCCTATTTGTCGGGCCGAGGAATGGGCTACTTCATGATTTTGGCAGTTTGTTTGAATTCAGACATCAACGACAACAGAGAGCGTATACACAAAACCATTGTCAAGCGATTGTCGGCGTTTAATTAGATGGAATTGGCAGTTCCACTTTTAACATTTGAAAAAGCTGAACATGAAGATACTGTTTTTTGAGATTTGCAACTACCGAGATTACCCTTTGGGAGGCCACCTTACGTTTGCCAAGCAAATGGCCAAGGCGATGAATGGTGAAATGGATCTGGTGGGATGTGCCACGGGTGGTAATATACCCTTACGCAAATGTATTACTGAAAGCATTGAGGGGCATGACTACAGAATAGTCTATCTTTGCCGTGAGGAGAATACCACAGCACGCCCTTTGATTCCACGGCGAATCAGTGTCTGGCTGAACGTGGAGCGATATGCCGGCTTGCTTCCTTTGGAAAGTTATGACTGCATCGTGGTGCAGACACCTGAAGTCCTCTTGGCCCTGCCAAAGAAAGTACTTCGTAAAGTTTGTCTTGTGATGCCGGGTGTGAGCAATCCGCTCTCCATCTCACGTTATCCCTTTGCACGACACTTCGCCAACCTTTACAACAAAGCATTTTTCAGAATAGCAGGAAGATGCCGTTGCATCTTGGCGGCGGCTGGCATGGAAGCGATTGATGAATTTGAGAGCCGCTCCAAAGGTTTGCTGCGCAGGGGCTCAGTCATTCAGTTCCCCACACGGTACGACTCATCTGTCTTCCATGTGAGAAACAAGTTGGAACTGAGGAAAAAGTATGGCTTGGCGGCAGCAGACACCATCTTTATAACCACAGGTCGGCTTAATTGGTTCAAGGGCTGGAAACTGATGCTGGACGCTTTCTCCATTTACCTGACTGAGAGCAATGCCAACAACGCAGTGCTTATCTTCATTGGCGATGGGGAGGAACGAGGCAATATAGAGAATTACGTGAAAGAACAAGGATTGGCTGGAAAAGTGGAGCTTGTGGGCAGGAAGCCTCTTTCTGAAGTGGCTGAATACCTGGCCCTGTCCGATGAGTTCATCATGGGTTCTTACACAGAAGGGTGGTCTACGTCCTTGGTGGAGGCGGTTGCGAGCGGCTTGCCGTGCGTAGTAACAGACTTTAGCAGCTCACGGGAAATGGTTGAGAATGGCAAGAATGGCTTTGTGGTTGAGAATCGCGACGAACACATTTTTGCCCGAAGGATGGCGGAGGCACTGACAATACCAGAAACTAACCTACAGGAGAAATCAAACGCTATCCAGCGACTTTCCGCACAAAACCTGAAAAAGGATTTCGAGGAGACGATAGGCAAGTATTTCAAATGACAACTAAGCTTTTACATTGAGATAAAAATGAAAATAGCATATCTGATAAGCGCGCACAAAGACCCTCAGCATCTGCGCAGGCTGATTAAGGCTTTAAGTTTCGGCATGAACGGGAATCACTTCTTCGTCCATGTGGATGAAAAGGTTGACATAAAGCCCTTTATTATAGCCGCCAACAACGACAAGGTTCATTTTACAAGGGAACGCGTTTGGACCCAGTGGGGGGGGTAAAACAGGTATATTACCAAAAAGTGCTTCTTGACGAGGCACTCCTTTATGAAAAGTCGAACGAGCCATTTGACAGGTTTGTCATCCTGACCGGACAGGACTATCCGCTAATATCCAACCAGGAGATGGTTGATCTTTATGAAGAAACTCCCGACAAAATATGGATGACTGGTATCAACTTGACCAAATGGGCGGACAAAAGCCTTGCGGAAAAGTTCACTGTATATCATTTCTTCCGAGACTTGAGAGTGAGAAACGTGAGGGTAAAACAAGCATTCTCCTTTCCAGCAAGGCAGCTGATGAGAGTTCTGCCTATAAGAAAGAAAAGATATATCACGATGGCGGTCGGTTCAAAATGGGACATCTACCAAGCGTCGGCATATATGAGCTTGCCTCATGATGTGGCGGTTTTCGCAGATGAGCAGCTGAACCGCAACAAGGAGTTGATGCGTTATTTCAAGTATTCTTTTACTTGCGACGAGATGGTCATACCAACCATTATCTTCAATAGCCCCTATCGGAAGAATGCAACAGTCTGGGACAAACCGTATGCGGGGCTTGTGAACCTGACTGCATTGGAGGATTTCTATTACAAGGATGGTGGAATACACGTACAGACAGAGGAGGACTATGAACGGCTCATACACTGTGGGAAAATGTTCGCACGCAAATTTGAGACTGGCAAAAGTGACAAAGTGATGGATATGCTTGACATCCGTAGCAAACAACATGAACCAGGGCAACATTGACATTAGCAGTCTTTCTTTCCTTATTTGCGGTATTGTGCGGGATGCCGAGAGGGGATTGAGACACAACATCCCTGTCATCTCCCAGTTCTGCAAATTGACGGGTGGTTATGAGGTCATTCTCTTTGAGAACGACAGCAAAGACCACACCAAAGAACTGCTCAGAGGGTGGGCGGACAGCGACCCACATGTTCATGTTTTCATGGAGGACAATAAGCGTTTGCCAGTTGTGGATGGCAACATAAAGGAATCGCCACGCACCAATCTGTTCTATAGCAAACGGCGTATAGGGAAAATGGTGTCATTGCGCAACCAGTATATGGATTACATCAAGGAGCATAACCTTTCGGCAGATTACCTGATGGTTGTCGACATGGATGTCGACCGAATCAGCCTTGACGGTATTCTATCATCCTTCCAGCATGATAGTGAATGGGATGCGGTGACAGCCTTCGGCTATTCGATAGGACCCAAGCTAAGGCGGAGATACCACGACACTTTCGCTTTGGAGGAATATGGAACGATGGGGATTCCAAGGACGGAAGAGAACATCAGCAAACTTCAAGACAAGTATCGCAATCTGAAAGGAAGCGAATGGATAAGGGTTGACAGTGCTTTTGGTGGGCTTGCTATCTATCGATTTGAGGCTGTTCGTGGCCTTCGTTATCAGCTTCTTGCCAATGACGACTTGAGAGTGCCTTGTCGTTGTGAGCATACGAGCCTTTCCATTCAGATGAAGCAACGAGGATATGATAGGTTTTATATCAATCCCCAAATGAGGATATACTACCAACGCTTAACTTTCAGCATAGTGCGTGGTTCTTTGTCCAGAAGGTTGGATAAACTGACAACTTGGCTGTTTGAGCACATCATCTATCCCTTGTTCACTTGGTTGGGGATTCCGAGGGATTGAGGTCATCTGTAGGAGACAACCTATCTCCTGTTGAAGACAAAGTCCAAACCGAACTTCACATACTTGGCAAACTTGCGGTCGGAACTGACCAATGAAATCTTGTCGGATATGGCTTGGGCAACTATGAGACGGTCATTAGGGTCGCGATGGTCGTCAAACAATAGCAGGGCGGCAAGCTCCTGAAAGGTGCTTTACAGAGACAGGAATTATCCCGATCCCCATCTCGTCAAGCCTCTCAGAGAAGTCGCTTATGTCGGCAATTACACTTTTTCCCTCTTAATCTTGCAAATATCAAATATTGTGTGTTCGCCGTTGCAATAGCGGCTCTGTGGTGTTCGCAAATTGTTCGCAAAAAGAAAATCAGCGGCTTAGAAATGTTTCTAAGTCGCTGATTTTCTTTGTGGACCAGACAGGGCTTGAACCTGTGACCTCCAGATTATGAGTCTGTTGCTCTAACCAACTGAGCTACAAGTCCGATGCGGTTGGGTGGCTTTTGCCGCCTTTAGCGGTGCAAAGTTAATGCTTATTTCTTGATTTTCGAAACATTCGGTATGAAAAAGTTGGTTTTTTAACATTTCGGCGCTTTTGTGGTTGATTTCGTTCGTGGAAAAGCCATTCTTAAGGTTTTTGTGCTGTAGTGGTGCTGTGCCGACGGTGGCATGGTGGGTGGGCATAGATGGAGTGTTGATGGTGCGTGGAGTCCTCGCTGAGGTCGAAAGTGCGTGTCTGCATTCGCGAAATATGCGTGTTGGGGCGGTAAAAGGGGCGTTTTTGCGTTAAATATTATTGAACTAAAGGCTATTAGCGGGTTTTTGGTTACTTTTGCAGCGGTTTTTTGATACCACACTTGTCTAATGGAAAAGATTTTCATCGACGACACTACCCGAGTGGCAGCTCCCCAGGCGGCGACGATAGGCTTTTTCGACGGCGTCCACCGCGGCCATCGGTTCTTGATTGACCAGATGCGGCAGATGGCGTCGCAGAACGGGCTGCAGAGCATGGTGGTTACGTTCGACCGCCATCCCCGTCAGGTGCTGCACCAGGACTACCAGCCGCGGCTGCTGACCACCACCGAGACCAAGACGCTGCTGCTCTCGAAGACTGGCATCGACAACTGCGCCGTGCTCCACTTCGACATGGCGATGGCTCAGCTGTCGGCTTTCGACTTCATGAAGTTGGTGCTGCGGGAGAGGCTTAACGTCAGGTTGTTCGTCATCGGCTACGACAACCGCTTCGGCCACAACCGCACCGAGGGTTTCGACGACTACCGCCGCTATGGCGAGGCTCTCGGCATCACCGTGGTGGAGGCCAGGCCGCTCCTGGTTGATGGCGCGGGCATTAGCTCCACGATGATCCGCCACCAGCTCGACGAGGGCAACGTTGAGAGAGCCGCCGAGTTGCTGGGCTACAATTACACTTTCTACGGCAAGGTGGTGGAGGGCTATCGTGAGGGGCGCAAGATAGGGTTCCCCACGGCCAATGTCGACCTCGGCGACACCCACCAGATAGTGCCCGCCCATGGTGTCTACGCCGTGCTTGTGCGCATAAAGGGCAGCATGACAAGCTACATGGCGATGATGAACATAGGCACCCGGCCCACGTTTGACGGCCACGGCACCACACTGGAGACCCACATACTCGACTTTGAGGGCGACCTCTACCACACCGACATACTCGTGGAGTTTGTCAGGCGACTGCGCGACGAGCGCAAGTTCCCCTCCGCCGACGCGCTGAAGGCGCAACTCGTCCATGACCGCGAAGAGGTGAGGGAACTGTTCAGCCGCGGCCATGACTTGATACTAAAGGTCTGTTCTTAAAATTCTGAATTATAAATAAAGATGATAATACATTCTCTCAATTCGGCTGTATTTTGGTTTCTGCGGCATTTTTTTGTAAGTTGTGCTGAAAGCACATTATCGGCTGCGCTCGGCTATTTGAAAGCAAGCTTTCATAGCTCTCGCTTGCACGATAATTCGCTCAGTCGTGTAGCCCGCTACACTCCCTCGTTCACTTGCAAAAATCTACTCGCACAAACTCAAAATCCAGCTCGACATAATTTTTAGAACCGACCTAAAATGACAGACTAAGATGAAGACAAAAAACATACTCTATGCGGTGCTCTTTGTGGCACTGTTTATAATCATTCAGGAGGTTGTGATAGTGGCCACAGCCTTAATTTACGCCTCTGCCAACGACACAACGATGCAAGGCGTACTGAGCCAGATAGCCACGGGAGGCCTCGGCCAGATCACCGTGGTCATATCGGTGGTGTCGAGTCTGATCACGATACTGCTCTTCCGGCTGACGCGTTGGGTGCCGATGAGCGCCAACTACCTGCGGTCGCGCCCATGGGGGGTGATAGTGTGGACTGTGCTGCTCACTCTTGGCACCATACTCCCGTCGGAGTGGATAGCCGAACTGGTCAACCTGCAGGTGCCGGAGTCGACCGGAAAACTCTTCGAGGGCATCATGAAGGAGCCTTGGGGCTATGCCGCGATAGGGCTCTTGGTGCCGATAGCCGAGGAGGTGGTGTTTCGTGGCGGCGTGCTTGGCCGTCTGCTCGCCATTTCGGGTCGCGAGCGTCATTGGGTGGCCATCTTAGTCTCAGCGCTGGTGTTTGGCTGCGTCCACGGCAATTTGGCTCAGGGCGTCCACGCCTTCGTCATCGGACTGCTGCTCGGCTGGATGTACTACCGCACAGGCAGCCTCGTGCCCGGCATCGTGTTCCATTGGGTCAACAACTCGGTGGCCTACGTGATGTTCAACCTGATGCCGCAGATGGCCGACGGCAAGCTGATTGACCTGTTCCACGGCAACAGTCGCATGATGGGGGCCGGACTGCTCTTCTCGCTCTGCATCCTCGTGCCGTCGTTGTTGCAGTTGAACACCAGGATGAAACGCTGACTGCCACCAAAGCAACCGCAAGAAGCCTATCCACCGACATTTCGGGAAACAAATCAACACATCATAAATCTTTAATGCACTAAAAGTCAATCAGAAAATGAAATTGCATCACATCATTTCGACCATCATTCTGCTTGCGGCTCTGGTTGTGCCCTCAGCCGCGCAGGCCGCCACAGGCACATGGACAAGCCAGACGCTCGGCACAAAAATCAGCTACAAGTTGACCAATTCGACCACCCAGGCCAAGGACGCGAGCGGCAAGCTCATGGTGGTGGTCTATCTTGAGAATCTCGGCTTCGAGAAGACGGGTCGAAACACCAACGCCGACGACGTGGCGTGGCTGCTGTCTCAGGGCTACTCGGTGGTAGAACTCGACTACGGAGGCGACTCGCAAGCCGTGGTGCCAGCGCTCAACAAGGACATCATCGCCATCAACGACCAGCTGGCCAAGGGCAAGTTTTGCGGCCTTACAAACCTGTCGACGAGCCGTGCCTACGTGCTCTTCGAAGGCTACCGGCTGCAGCGCGACGTGGCCTACTGCAAGGACGACCCCACCGTATACAACTACCCCGACGGCTACACCTCCGGCGACTCGCTCTACATGGACATAGTCTATCCGGCCAATCCGGCGCGCGCCGTGCCCACGATGATCTCGTTCTCCTACTCCAACAGCTACCACGGCAACACCCACCAGCGCATGTATCTGGGCTATACACTGTCGATGTTCGACGACTCCATACTCGAGGGACTGCCTGGCATAGGGTGGGCGTGGGCCATTGCCGACCATCCGAAATACTGCGACTGGGGCAAGGGAGCCTACACCGGCGGAGCGGCCAAGTCGCTCGGCACAATAGAGGTGTGTCCCGACGCAGCCGTCAAGGTGCGCTCAGCCGTGCGCACGCTGCGCCACGTGGGCCACGAGTTGGGTCTTGGCGACAGCGTGGGAGTGTACGGCTTCTCGCGTGGCTCCACCGCCGCCTCATTGCTCATCGGCGACAAGCCGTTTGCCGACTGGCTCTCAACCGACGGATGCCGCCCCGACGCCACTGCTGAGGACTGCTCGGTGCAGCTCGCCGTGCTCGGCCCGGGCGTGTTCGACTACAGTCTGATGAGCACAAGCTCGCAAGAATACACCCGGATGAAGACATACTGCAACTCCGACTGGACCGAGCAGGGCGGCGCAAGGGCAATATCTGAGGGCGCCGTGCCGTGCTTCCTGTTCTACAACACTACCGACGACTCCTACTACGACACCCAGGCCAAGCACCTGATGCAACTCTTGGATCAGTGCAACTCGCCCTACACGCTGCTTCGCGACTTTGGCAGCGGCCATGCGGTTCCGACGCAGACAGCCGACATACAAAAGGTGTACGACTTCATCAGCCATCCCGTCGCCACTGGCATCAGTGCGGTCTACAAGCGCGACGCGACCAAGGCCGAACACCTTTTCAATCTGTCGGGTCTGCCACTGAGCCAAGGCTTCACGGGTATCGCCGTCTCCACAAATGGCAAGAAGTACCTGCTGAACAACTGATTTTCAGGCAATTGCCTTCGCAAGTCGATTCATTAGTCCATAATATACCCCCACTCATCTCTCGAACGAAGCGAGAGAATGAGTGGGGGTTGTTTTTGCGGTGAGCCAGTTGTTTTACTTCTCTGGCGTCATAACCACCTCGGCGTGGTTGCCAGCCAGCTTCAGCTGTTTCAGGAAGTTGGCTATCTTCTCCGGCGTCAGAGCCTCAACCGTCTTCTTGTAGTCGGTCTGCAGGTCGACGCCAGTCTGGATGTACTCGTCGATCACGTCCATCCAGTGGCCATTCTTCTTGGCTTGCTCGTCGGCGTTCTTCAGCATGTAGTCCTTCACCTTCTG
Source organism: uncultured Prevotella sp. (assembly GCA_964602785.1). Classification (GTDB taxonomy): domain Bacteria; phylum Bacteroidota; class Bacteroidia; order Bacteroidales; family Bacteroidaceae; genus Prevotella. The sequence continues at coordinate 50,604 of CAZRSL010000001.1, read as the reverse complement.
CACCTTGTCGGCATCCACCTTAATGGTGTTGGCGTTGAAGCCCTTGGCCAGCAGGTCGAGCGCGAGGTCAACCTTGGCCGGATCCATCGGGCAGTAGGCTTGCAGCACGAGGGTGCTCTTGTCGCCGTGGCGGCTCTGTCCGCCCGCCGCGCCTACAGAGTAGGCCGCGCTGGCGTCCTCGCGGATGTCCTTCAGATAGACCATCGAGAGCACTTGGCCAGCCGCGTCGGCCACTATCTCGTTCTCCAGAGTGTAGGGAGCGTCGGCGTGCCAGAACTCGAAGGCTATGCACTTGGGTGTCTCCATCTTGCGCGAGAACTGGTTTTCGATTTCGCCATTGGCATAGATGTCGAGGTTGACGAGCTTGCCGTCGGGCTTTGTGGCCGGCAACGAGGCTATGTATTGCTCGATGAGCGGGCGCAGGGTGGCCTCGTCGAAGTTGCCCACGAAGTAGAACGTGAAGTTGGCGGCGTTCTTCAGCCTCTCCCGACCTATCTGCAGCATACGGTTGTAGTCGGCCTTGGCCACGTCGTCGACATCCACGGGGGCGAAGCGCTGGTTGTGGCCGTAGATGGTGAGGGTGAGCGAGTCGGAGAACACCGACTCGGGGTTCAAGTGCTTGTTCTTCAGCACCATCTCGAGCTGGCTCTTGCCAGCGTTGTAGGCTGTGGTGTCTGGCTTGATGCTTGTGAAGTAGAGGTAGTTGAGCTGCAACATGGTCTCAATGTCCTTAGGCACGGTCTGTCCGCCGATTATCGTGTAGTAGTTGCCAATCTGCGGCGACAGGCTGACCTGCTTGCCATAGAGTGCCTTCTCAAGCTCGTTGTTGGTGAAGTTGCCCAGTCCTGTGGACATGAGGGTCACGCCGACGAGCTTCAGGTTGCTGTAGTCGGCGGCGCCGTAGAGGCCTGTGCCTCCCTTGGCCACACCCTGGAACACCACCTCGTCGTCCTTGAAGTCGGTCTTCTTCAGCACCACACGGGCGCCGTTGCTCAGCGTCAGCGTCTTGAAGCCCATGGTCTTGTTCTCGGTCTCGCCGGTGATGCTGCCCTTCTTCGGCATAGCCTCTGGGGCTATGAGCGGCTCGTTCTTAGCGTTGTCGACGTAGGGCTCGATGTCCTCAGCCCTAACCTCGGCGATGGCCTTCTCCATCTCGGCGGGCTTCAGGTAGGTCTGGCCGTCCTTCTCCTGCTGGAAGGCGTAGACCACCAGGTTGGTGTCGCTCTCAGATATGAGCTGCTTGGCCACCATGTTGATCACGTCGACATTGATGAGCGGGATGATCTGCTTCTTCATTATGTCGGTGTACTCCTCGACGCTCGGTATCGGGTCGCCGTCGAGGTAGTTCTCGGTGTATTCGTTGCCATACTCGGCGTTCTTGCGCTTGTTGCGATTGGTGTAGGCCTTGTCGATGGAGCTGACGATCTCCTCCTTGCAGCGGTCGAACTCGGTGGGCGTGAAGCCGAAGCGGCGGGCGCGCAGGGCCTCACGGTAGGCCGACTTCAAGGCCTCGATGTCCTTGCCCTCCTTGGGCATCACGGCCAGTTCGAACGCGTCCTTGGTCTTCGAGAGCAAATACTCGCCGTCGCCGCCGTAGGCAACGAGGAACGGGCATTCGGGCTTCAGAATCATGTCGCTGAAACGCTGGTTGAGCATCATTACGATGATGTTCTTGGCATAGTCGCCGAAGTAGTAGCTGATGTCTTTCTTGTCGGCGGGCGTCTCGGCGTCGTGCTTCATGTTGATGCCAATTATGGTGTACTGCTGCTCCTTGTCCTTCTCCACCACATAGATGGCCTTGTCGTTGTCGGGCACTGGCTCGTCAACCACCTGAGGCGCGTTGGCCGGCACGGTGGAGTCCTTCCAGAGGTTCTTTATCTCAGCCTCGATGTGGTTGACATCGACGTCGCCCACCACGATGATGGCCTGGTTGTCGGGTCGGTACCACTTGTGATAGTAGGCGCGCAGGAAGTCGGGCTTGAAGTTGTCTACAATCTCCATCAGTCCGATGGGCATGCGGTGGCCGTACTTGCTGCCGGGATAGAACAGCGGGAGAGAGCGCTCATACATGCGCTGCGTGGCCGTGGAGCGCAGTTGCCACTCCTGATGGATGACGCCGCGCTCCTTGTCGATCTCCTTCGACGAGAGGGTGAGGCCGTTCGACCAGTCCTTGAGTATCAGCAGGCAGGAGTCGATGGCTGTCTGCCGCTTTGAGGGCACGTCGCAGATGCGGTAGACGGTGCGGTCGATGCTGGTGTAGGCGTTGAGGTCGCTGCCAAACTCCACACCGAGCGAGCGGGTGTACTCCAAGAGGAGCGAGTCGGGGAAGTGCTCCGAGCCGTTGAAGGCCATGTGCTCGAGGAAGTGGGCCAGTCCGCGCTGGTTGTCGTCCTCCTGAATTGAGCCCACGCGCTGGGCGATGTAGAAGTTGACCACGTGCTCTGGGTAGTCGTTGTGGCGGATGTAGTAGGTGAGCCCGTTGCTGAGCTTGCCTATCCTCACGGCTTTGTCCACGGGAATGGGCGGCATCTGCTGGGCAGAAGCCAAAGTGGCCACGAAGAGCAGGGCCACTGTAAGCAAGTGTTTTACTTTCATTTTTATGCTGTGATTAGTTGATGTTCTTAATTCAGTACGCAAGGGTAGGGGTTTTGTGACGTTCTTTTTCTCATTGTTTTTCCACAAGCCGCCGGCTCAGGTAGCGCACGGGATACCACACGGCCAACCAGCCCACCACGACGACGGTGATGAACACGCCCACCACGTCCCACGGATGGACGCTGACGGGGTAGGCGTCGACCACGAAGTTGCCCGACGAGGAGCCGAGGCGCACCAGCCCGTACTCTTGTTGCAGCCAACAGAGCAACAGGCCTATGGCTATGCCCACGATGGCGCCGGCGGCGGAGATGAGCCTGCCCTCCAAGAGGAACACCTGGCTGATCTGCTTGTCGGTGGCGCCGAGATTGCGCAGCGTGGCCACGTCGTCCTTCTTGTCGATGATGAGCATGGAGAGAGAGCCTATGATGTTGAAGCACGCCACGAGCAGTATGAACGTCAGGAAGATGTAGGCTATGAACTTCTCGATGTTCATTATGCGGAACGTGTCGGCGTGCTGCTCGTAGCGGTTCTGCACGTCGAAGCGGCCCTTCGCCATGTCCTCTATCTTGCCCTTCACCCGCTCCACGTCCTCGCCGGCCTTCAGCCGCAGCTCTAACGAGGTGATCTCGCCCTGCCGCTGGAACAGCCGCCGGGCGAAGCTGATGCTCGTCAGGAGTATGTTGCGGTCGTATTTGCCTTGCTTCACTTGGAACACCACGCCGGGCGAGAGCAGCGAGTCGACGGTGAAGGCGGCCGTGGGATTGGTTGGGTCGAACTGTCCCGCGTGCATCGGGGCGAACACTTGCATGTAGCCCATCCACCGCGCGCCGGTGCCGAGGCTCTCGGCCAGTCCGATGCCGGGTATGCCATAGTCCAAATTGGCCACGTGCAGGTCGTAACTGCCGTCGCCGTAGAGTATGCGGTCGATGTTGGTGAGCCGCTCGAAGTTGTCGTCCACGCCCTTCACGCTCACCACGGCCTGCTTGCCATGATAGACGGCGAGGGCTTGGTCGGTCATCGACTCCGACCATACGGCCACCTCGGGCATCTGCTTTATCTGCGTCAGCACCGGGTCGTCGGCCATGATGGTCTTGCCGGTGATGGGCACCACCTTCAGTTGCGGGTCGAAGGCTGTGAAGAACGAGGCCACAAGGTCGCGGAAGCCGTTGAACACGCTCAGCGTCACCACCATGGCCATGGTGGCCACGGCCACTCCTGCCACCGAGATGCCGCTGATCACGTTGATGGCGTTGGTGCTCTTCTTCGAGAAGATGTAGCGGCGGGCTATATAGAACGGGAAGTTCATCGGCTTCTTTCTGGCCTTACTTCTTGAGCAGTTCGTCGATGTGGTCGATGTAGTCGAGGCTGTCGTCCTGGAAGAACCTCAGCTCGGGCACTATGCGCAGTTGGTTGCGCACGCGGCGGCCCAGGTCGTAGCGCACGGTCTTCTCGTTCTTGCGGATGTTGCCTATCAGCTCGTCGGCCCGCTCGCTTGGGAACACGCTCAGGTAGGCTGTGCAGACGCTGAGGTCGGGGCTTATCTTCACCCTCGTAACGCTTATCATCACGCCGTGGGTCTTGCGGGTCTCGGCTTGGAATATCTCTGCCAGCTCCTTTTGCAGCAGCCGGGCTATGCGGTTTTGTCTTGTCTCTTGCATTGTCGCTGTGATTGTTGCTTATACAATATCAATGCAAAGTTAATCAAAACCGCCCGTTTCACGCTACTAATCGGCCTTATCTTATCATACATTAACTTTTTCGGGTGCCATTGCAGTTTTGGAAGTTATCAATAAAATATGTAGGGGCATGATTTGTCATGCCCACCATTGGCAGACTGTTTTCGTCCTCGGGCATGATAGATTATGCCCTACGTTTCGACAATCATTAACCTCCAGCAGATTACACTCTTTCGAAGCATGGGCAAACATATTACCCGGCTTTATTCCTCCGCCCCCTCGAAGTTGTCGTCGTAGCCGGCCTCATAGCCATCGTCGTAACCATCCTCATATTCCTTCCGCTTCCAACCACGGTATTGGCTCGACTCGTCGTAGTCGCCTCGCCATCCGTTGTCGCCAATGGCGTCTTCCTCGCCATCGTCGTAACCATTGTCGTAGCCCTCCTCGTAGTAGCGTGAAATGGTGGGTGAGGCAGGGCTCGTGCTGACTGCCGGCGCCGGCGTTTCCGTTTCCTTGGTTTCATGCCGCTGCAAATCGGGCGGCGTAACGGTGTCGGCGTCAAACAAAGGCTCTTGCACTGGCTCAACAACCGTGACAGAGTCAACCTCTGGCTGAGATTTTCTGCTGCTGTTGCCGCAAGAAACTAATACGAGAATGCTTATAGCTGCAATGAATAGAGTGTGATGTGTCATGTAATTCAGGATATTATATATGCCACCCATAATGGTTCCAGAATAATGCCAATAAACAAGCCAAACGAGTCACTGCTCGCATCCGCATATCAGCACCTCCGTCGTCGGACCGAGCGTCTTTTTATATATTACTAACAGATTCATGCCTTTTTGCATAAATGCAATCAACAACGGATGGAAACTGGTTATAACTTTTTAATTTTGTTTTTCTCAAAAGGATAGATGATTTCCCAATTAATTGCTTTTAAGTCTTCTTCTGTCAAGATTATTTTCTTTTCATAAATCTGTTGGTCATGTATTTCTTTTAAAGTGTGTTGTCTCACCATATCTTCAGTTAGTGAGAATATAGTTATACTCCCGCAAAGTAGTTTAGGGTGTTCTCTTGAACCATAAACAGTGTATGAGTTAAATCCCATGGTGTCAACAAGGCTAAGGTGTGCTCTGTTTGGAATTTCAGGAATAGAGTCATCGGCGGCATAGTCGATGAAAAAATATATTGGAGTTTGAGAACGGTTAAGAACATACACTCTCCCTCGTGCCGGGTCATACACAAAGATGCACGATGTGCACAGTTGAACCATAAGTATGAGACAGACTATAAGTTTGGGTATCTTCATGGCGTATATTTTATGCAAATATAGGACTATATACCTAATATCGGCCTGTTTTTGTATATGTTTTGTTTTATTTTAATAGCTAAATGGACATTTTAACAAAGCAGAAATACACAATTATACCATAAAGCCACCTTCAACCCATATAGTAGGTGTGGACGCTTGTGGCTTGGGCCGAAGGGAGGAAGTTGATGCCCCACCAGCACATCTGGAGCAGCAGGAACGACACGACGAGCATCCACGAGGCCGACCTGACGGCGGCTGGGCGCGAGTGGCGGTAGTGGATGTAGACGAGATAGCTGAGCCACGTTACTGCTGCCCACGTCTCCTTGGGATCCCAACTCCAGTAGTGGCCCCACGCGTCCTTGGCCCACAGCGCACCCATGAGCATGCCGAGGGTGAGCAGACCGTAGCCCACACCCACCATGCCGTCGGCGGCGTTGAGGCTGACGCTGACCTTGCCGCGCAGGAACAGTTGGCAGAAAGCGATGATGAATGCGGCCCCGAACATGGCGTAGGCCAGCATGTAGACGATGACGTGGGGTGCAAACCACGGACTCTGCAAGGCTGGCATCAGGTTCTTGGTGTGGATCTCGGGCTTCAGCAGGTTGATGATGACAAACACCATGGCCAGCAGGGTGGTGAACGAGAGCACCCAGCGGTAGTGCCAACGGGCGTAGATGAGGGCTCCGGCAAGCGGCAGGAAGAGGCTGTAGAGCAACCGCGTCTCACCCATTGTGCGCATGGGCGGACGGCTGAGCGAGACCCAGAGCCAACCGATGTAGACGGCGAGCACCACCACGCCAACAAGCGTTATCGTTGTGGCCGCCGTGCGTCTGTCTTTCCATGCCAGCGCGGCACCCACGATCCAGAGCAATACCGCTCCGAGGCCAAAGAAGATGAAATAATCCCAAATCATCGGCGAGCCTCCTTTCGCTTTGGTATGAGCATGAGCACTGCGCCAACGGCCAAGAGCAGAATGCCAAAATAGACCACGGGCAGCCACGGGTCGCTGACAAGCTCGAACACGCTGAGAGTGCTCCACCTTCCCATCTGCTCGTTGTAGCTGTACTGATACACCTTCCAGCCGGCCACAGTGAGCGGATGGTTAACGGTTATTTCGGCCCTGAGGCTCTTGCCGTCGATTGTGTAGACATCCACCGTGGACGCAAACCGCTTGGGCTCGCGGGTGCCCATGACAAGTGTGTGGACGCTGTCGAGCGGCAAACCCTGATAGGGGAAGCGGTAGCTACCACAGCTGATCCAGCCTTGGCGGGTGGTTTTCCCCTTAGTTGCCTTCACCAGCAGGGCGCACTCCGAGCCAGGCTGGTCGCTCGCCACATAGTCGGGGAGCATCCGCGCTTGCCCAAGAGAGTCGAGGCGGATGTACTGGCTCATGTTGTTGCCCATGGTGTGGGCCATCCGCGCCAGTTCACGGGGCATGGCACTGTCGATGCGGCGCGCCACACTGACCTGCCAACCCTGGATTGGGGAGACCGTGAAGCCGCTGTCGGCCGAGAGAAAGTCGGGCTTGTCGTGCGGCAAAGGCCGTCCTTGCGTGTCGATGACCATCAGCTTTGGCGGATATTGGTCGATGGTGAAGCGGTCGAGCTCGATGGCGAACGGCAGTTGCACCACGTTGTTCCAGGCGTCGAGACCACGCCATTCGGGCTTGCCCTGCTCGCAGAACATGCGCAGCCGCTGCATGTCGGCGCTGCCAAGTGTGCCACAGGCCAGCACGATGAAGAGACCGATGTGGCTCAGAGTCGACGCCTTTTGACTACGGCTGAAGTGGGCGAGCTGGTCGGCGGCCTTGGCTCCTACTATCAACGTCATCCAGAAATAGACGAGCACGAAAGGCCAGAAACCCAGCATGCGCGTCAGTCCGAGCGGGTCCTTGGGTGCGGTGGCGGCGCTCACCTGTGGGGTGAGGCCCATGATGACGGTGAGCACGACGGCGGTGGCTATGGCCGGCACCGCCGCCGCGCCTGTGGTGATGAAGCGCAGGAAGTAGACCTTGCCACGGAGCAGCTCTGCGGCGACCAATATGGCCACGAGCAACAGCAGAGCCACAATGTTGGCGGGCCACATAAATATGTCCCAGTCGATGGGGCCGACGCTCAACTGCAGCATCAGTCCCACCAGCGTCAGTCCGACGGCTATGGCCGTGCCTTCACGATAGGAATATGGCTTGGTCCACATCTATTGCTATAGGGGTATTAGGCTGTTTTATATTTGTTGTGTTGACATCAGCCGAATGCAGGAGCCGCGCCTTGTGCCGGTTCTAATCAATGTCCGACCGATTATTTCAGATGCTGGGTCATTGCTTTAGCTCGCATTATTCATAGACCGTGATAGTTATACCTGTCAATTGCAGGGGCCGTGCCTTGTGCCGGCCCACAAACAATGTCATAACTTTTTAAAAGATGTCGAACATTGATTAGGGCCGGCCCTAACCCTACCTACGCGGCCCCTGCATTTGGAGCATATATTGGCGATGCTTGTGAATAATACATGTAAGGTCTTCAGCGCCTGTGTGTTGGAAAGAGGCCTGGCCTACATGGGTTGGTTTATGAACCGCTTGTTCTTGCGTGCGGTCTCAATCCATTTTGGCATCACCGTGTCGACAAAGTCCTTCTTCTGCTGGCGCAGCTTGGCCATGTCAAGGCCGATGTACTTGGCAGCCTTCTCGCGTGTGGAGATGTCGGGCAGTGGTATTGTGCCCTTCCATCCATGCAGCCCGGCCACCTTCTGGCATTCCAACTGAGCGTCCTTGGCATACATCATGGCGTCGGCCAATAGGCGCATGCACTCTTGCGGGGCGTGGAAAGCGGCTCCGTGTGAGGCCATGGAGTAGTCCCAACGCCACAGGCTCTTGCGTATGTCGCTCAGAGCCTGCTCCATTTCCTTCTCTGTTGCGCCGTGCTTCCATGCGAACTCGGCCATCAGGTGGGCGTCGGCAAGCTGCACGTCGACGAGCTTGGCAAAGCTGAACACCTTTTCCTGCCGCTCGTAGACGTTCTGGCGCAGCACCTCGGCATCCTGGCGGTGGCACACCTGACACGTGCGGTCGATGTGGGCCAGGGGCGACATGATGTGGTGGTCGGTGTATTTCACTCCACCCTCCGAGATGTAAGGCATGTGGCAGTCGGCGCATGACACGCCGCGCTGGCCGTGGATGCCCTGCAGAGCCATCTCGTAGCCCGGGTGCTGAGCCTTGAGGATCTTGGCTTTCGAGAGCGGGTGGATGTAGTCGTAGAAGCCGATGCTGTCGTAGTACTCCTCGGCGGCCTCGCAAGTCATGCCCTTGTCCTGTGGGAACTTCAGGTATTGGCCGTTCTCCTTCTCGAAGTAGTACTCGGTGTGGCACTGGGCGCACACCAGCGAGCGCATCTGCTGGTGGGTGGCCTTGTGGGCGTCCTTGCCGGCGCGGGCCCAAGCCTCATAGAGCGCCGGGCGGGCCGGACGCAGGTCCATGTTGCGTGCGTCGTGGCAGTCGCTGCAGCCCACGGTGTTCATCACCTCTGGCCCCCAGTCGCTCCACTTGGCGGCATAGAACTTGTCGACGCCCTTCTCGCGCATCAGGCGCGGAATGTCGGGGCCTTTGCAAGTCCAGCACGTGCCGGGCTGCATGTCTTCCATGCCGTCGACACCGGGCGAGCCAGTGCGCAGGATGTGGATCAGGTCCTCGACGCAGTGGCGGTGGCCGCGCGGTGTGTTGTACTCACGCGAGAAGGCGTAGCCAGCCCAGTTGATCACTATGGCCGGGTTCTCCTCCAGTACGTCGCGGGCGGCCGAGCCGTTGTACTTGCTTTCGAACGTGGTGTCCTCGGTCATCGACCATGTCTGGTACTCGCGTGGGAAGTCCTCGGCGAACTTCTCGTTCTGCGCGACGATGGAGTCGGTCATGGGTGTGCGGCGGTTGTTGAACACGCTTGCCACCTCGGCCCGCCGCTCAAGCATCGACGAGCAGAGCAGTCCGAGCAGGAACACAACGACCAGCGCTCCTCCGAAGATGAGCCAGCCTTGCCATTTCTTTAGTTTCTTCATACTGTATCGTGTTTTTTATTATTATCGTCAATAGGGATTGTGTCCAAGAATTTTTTGCAACCAAGCTGGGACCGGCGAGGGCGGTATTGGCTCCATGAACTCGGCGTTTGGCGTCGACGAGAGGGAGTTCTTGCCCTGATGGGGCACGTTGCGGTGGCAGTCCCAACAGGCCTTGCCCTCGTCGCGCTTGGCCTGCATGTAGTCGATGCGGCCAGTCTTGACGAACTCCTGGTTCAGTTGCTTGTGGCAGCGGATGCAGTTGTCCATGATCACCTCGGCCGACATGTCCTCAGCCTGGATGGCCTGGCGCTCACTGCGGGTTACGAAGTAGGCCACGTGCTTCATGCCGTCCATGCCCTTGAAGGCGTAGTGGGCGGCCAGGTTGCCGTTGGGCACGTGGCAGTCGTTGCATGTGGCGTCGCGTCCGTGGCTCGAGTGGCTCCACGTGGCGTAGTAGGGCGACATGATATGGCAGTTGACGCAGGCGGCAGGGTCGTCGCCCACGATATAGGTGTGCATGCGGAGCAGGTAGAGGAACAGCACACCAAGCCCCACGATGACACCACACAGAGCCACAAGGCAAACTTTCTGCCCGTAGGTCATCTTCTGGATGAAAGCATGCCATTTCTCGTTCGCGACTGTCAGGATGTGGCCAATAGACATAGTTTCGGTATAATGTTTCCGCAAAAATACAATTATTCGCCTGTACAACTGTAAGCATTTCGGAAAAAACTCTGCAAAGGCTGCATTATTAGTGCCCTTTGGTGGTTGGAGCACCATTCTCCAGCCCCCATTTGTGGCTCTTCAATGGCATGGCACAGTCTTGTTGTGGCTGCGAAATGGCATTTTTGCGGTTTGTGACACGTGCCAAAAGTGTTTTCCACACGTGCCAAAACATTTTGCGACACGTGTGGAAAATGTTTTTGGCACGTGTCGCAAAATGGAATGGAGGCATTTTTTGTCCACCACTGTGCCTCCGCGGTTGTGGAATACAGGCAGTGGCGGTGTTGGTTGTGGCCTGTGGTAGCACAGTTTTGGGCTGCAAAAGGGCGATTAAGGTTTATTAACCAATGTTCAACCCCGATTATTCCTTTAATTATTAATTTTGCATTATGATACCTAAATGTATGCGTACATTGCCAATGTGCCTGATGGCGTTGCTGCTCTCGGCTGTGAGCCTTGTGCTGGGCGGTTGCACCCAAAAGCTGTCGATAGCGTGGGTGCCGTCGGCTGTGGCCGAGAGCAAGGCAGAGGCAGTAGACCTGCAAGTCTACCTTGAGAACTCCGGCAGCATGGACGGCTATATGGTAGCCGGGTCGGAGCTGAAGGACGCCCTCTATGGCTACGTCAGTCTGCTGTCGGCGCAAGCCGAGGCCACCCACATCAATTATATCAACACCACGGTGGTGCCATTCTTGGGCGGCATAAAGCAGTTTGTCGACGGCCTGACGCCAGGGCAGTTCGCCAGTGTGGCCGGCAGCCGTGCCCACTCCGACCTTGGCGACATGCTGCAGATGGTGGTGGGGCGGATGAAGAAGAACTCTGTGGCCCTCTTCGTGAGCGACTGCATACTCGATGTGCCGCAGGGCAACGCCACCAACTACTTCACCAACCGGCGCATACAGATAGAGAGCGTGGTGGCTCGCAAGCTCCGCACCGACCCGAATTTCAGCGTTGAGGTGCTCAGGCTGCAGTCGCGCTTCAACGGCTGGTACTACGACCTCGACGGCAAGACGCGGCTCAACGTGAAGAGCCGCCCCTACTACATGATAGTGATGGGCAGCCGCGACCAGTTGCGAATGCTCAACCAGAAAGTGCCCACTACCCGCATCCCGCATGGATACACGGGCTACGTGGCCTACACCACACCACGGAGCGTGGCCTACACTTTCGCCAACCAGTATGGCAAGGAGGGCGCCGACAACACCCTCGAACTGACGCCCGACCGCAAGGGCAACTACCGGCTGCGCCTGTTGGCCAACCTCAGCGACCTGCTCGTCGACGGCGCCAACCCCTCAGAGCCGTCGCTGCTGAAGCCCACATTGGCCACGACGCAAGTGGAGGACATCGCGCCAATAAAGAATGGCGGAAAGTACAGCCACTCCGTCGACCTGAAACTGACGAAGCAGACCAAGGCCGGGGGCGAGATGCTGAGCGTGCTGCTGCCCACTGAGCCGGCGTGGGTGGCCAAGGCCAACGACGAGACGGGGCGCAACATCAGCAAAAACCTCGACAAGACGTCGGGCATAAAATACATTATAGGAGGTCTGGCCGACGCCTACGCCGAGCACACCGTCAGCACCTTCAAGTTTACAATAACAAAACAATAAACCATGGGCACTCTATTCGGTAGCATATACTCCCTTTTCAAAGACTTCTACGGGCTCGACCTCGACAACTACATGTGGGGCCTGACCGTCGACGGCGGCTCCAACCACTTCATCGGCATCGGCCTGCTGACGCTGCTTGTCGCCATCGTGGTGGCGGTGCTGTTCTACTACGTCATCGACCATCCTCGGCTCAACCGCCTCGTGGGGTGGCTGCCGTTCATGCTGCTGTGCGGCGTGGCGAGCGTGGCCATAGGCTTCCTTTGGACATCGGCCGACCTCAACGCCGGCGACATGGTGAGCTACGACATGGCCACGGGCCAGCAGGCTCCGCTCAACGTGGGCGAGGCCAACTGCGTCAGCTTCGGACTTGCCAACGGTGTGGTGTCGATGGTGATGTTCCTCGTCGTCTCGCTCATTGTGAAGTGGCGCAGCACGAGTTGCTCGCACGCCCCATTCTAACAAACTAAAAAAACGACAAGACAATGGCTAAACTCTTTGTGTTTGCTATAGGCGGCACCGGCTCGCGCGTGCTGCGTTCGCTCACCATGCTGTTGGCATCGGGCGTCAGCCTCGGCGGCGGCATCGACACGCTGGTGCCCGTGATAATCGACCCCGACCGCCAGAACGGCGACCTGACCCGCACCGTCGGCCTGATGAACGCCTACAGCAAGGTGCGCTCGCAACTAAGGCATGAGGAGGGAGCCCACATCAGCTTCCTCGCCACCGAGATCAGGCAGCTGCTGCCCAACTACACCCTCGTGGTAGAGGACACCGACGACCGCAAGTTCAGCCAGTTTGTCGACCTGCAGGGCATGAGCGAGGCCAACAGCGCACTGACGCGCATGCTCTTCTCCGAGCGCAATCTCAACTCGTCGATGGACGTGGGCTTCAAGGGCAACCCCAACATGGGCAGCGTGGTGCTCAACCAGGTGGCCGCGTCGCCCGATTTCGCCACGGTGCAACGTGCGGTGGCCCAGGGCGACAGGGTGTTCATCGTCAGTTCAATATTCGGCGGCACCGGAGCCAGCGGCTTCCCCCTGCTGCTGAAGACGCTGCGCAGCCCCCAGTCGCAGATGCCGGTCCGTCCGCTCATAGGCGCGGTAACGCTCTTGCCCTACTTCCGTCTGCAGCAGAGCGACGAGAGCGAGATCGACAGCGACACATTCATCTCGAAAGCCAAGTCGGCGCTGACTTACTATGAGAAAGGCGTGGCCACAGGCAGCGGTCTCAACGCCCTCTACTACCTCGGCGACGAGCAGGACAACGCCTACGAAAACCACGAGGGAATGGCGGCCCAGCGCAACGACGCCCACCTGATGGAGCTGCTGGCCGCCACCGCCGCCGTCGACTTCACCCGTCGCGACATGGAGATAGGCGAACAGCACAACCTGGAGCTTGGCGTGCGCGACGGCTCGACCGTGGTCAGCTTCCCCACATTCTACGACAAGTTGCGCGACATGCTCTTCCGCCCGATGACGCAGTTGTGGCTCATGGCCATGGGGCTGAAGAACCGCAGAGGCTTCCTCACGTCAGCCACGCTCGACGCCAACCGCAAGCTCCACCTCGACAAGAACTTCTACGAGAGTCCGTTCTTCCACGACGTGGAGGCTCTGCTCAACGACTACCGCACGTGGCTGGCCGAGCTGAAAGGCAACAGCCGCAGCCTCGACCTGTTCGACCAAGGGCAGGAGCGGCGGCCCTTCGCCTCGGTGACAGGCGTCGGCGAGAGGAAGAAGTCGCTTGCCCTGAAGCGCAACTACGCCCTCTACTACCACCTCGTCAACAAGGCCGCCCGCCACTGCCACTCACAGAGCAAGCCCGACCGGCTGCTGGAACTCTACTCAATGGCCACCAATAGCATGGTGAGCCACAAAATCAACATGTAAACCGTTATGTCGCAGATATTCAGATTGGGAACAGGTGGAAGCACCACAGGCCAGGACTGGCACGACAGTCAGGCGTTCCCCTACAACAGCCAGAACCTTGCCACCATCGACGACGAGCAGGGGGTGAAGGCACGCCACGAGATTACGTCGATACCATCGCCCTTCGCCCGCATCGACCTGGTGAAGACGGCCTTCGCCGAGGTGGCGCGCATGGCCCACGTCGGCGCCGACGGACGCATGGAAGGACTCGATGGCGACACCATATTCCACAAGATGGTGGCCGACACGCTCGACGTGGGCGAGATATTCTTCAACATCGACAAACTGCGCGATCAGGTGGAGATACTGACGTGGGACAGCCACGCCGACCTCGAACAGTTGCTCGCCTCGCCATCGCCCGGCCAACGCTATTTCGGCGACGCGCTGAGGAAATACATGCAGTCGGACCACGCCTACAACTTCGACCGGCTGCAGAACATCTACATCCTGAACTACAAGCGTGGCCCCGGCCAGCTGAACGTGGTGGGCGCCACGTCGCCGGCCACGCTCTTCTTCAGCAACGCCAACGACCTGAGCTACATCAACGACATACAGTTTGGCCAGTATCGCGCCTTCCATGCGCCCTATCAGCCCCTCTACCGCCGCGACCGCAAGTACATACGCGCCTGGTTCGCGCTGATGCACTCCATCGCGGGGTTCAGCTCTCTGTTCCCTGAGGTGGCCGACTATCTCGACAAGACTTTCCAAGCCATCGCTGACGCCGACGAGAAGCTGACGCTGCGCTCGGTTAAGGCCACATCGCCGGGCTTCGACACCATCGTGGCTCACACGGCAACAGGCGTGAGCAAGGTGGAGGTGATAGGTTTCACGCTGCTCAAGAACTCCACGGAGATGGAGCGGGGCGTGAGCGAGTTCGAAATCAGACCCACCAAGGATGTGGCCACGCGCCCATTGGTGCTGCCCAACGAGGACGGCCTGCTCTATGCGCCCCTGTTCTACACCACCGACCAGTGGGGCCGGCAGAACCATGCGCCCAACACCGACCCGGTGCCACTGGCCGAGCGGCTGCTGCCGCAGGATGGCACACGCTATCCCTACCTCACCGTGGGCGACCTGTTGGAGGACTGGCTCGTCAGTGTGCCACACTGGATGGACACCAACTTCTGTCTCGACTGCATGGACGAGAACGCCAAGACGGGCCGCGTGAGCTATCTGCTGCCACTGCGGCCGGCGTTCTTCGACTATTTCAGCGCGGCCGACCTGCTGAGCGACCAACCCGGCACGCCGTCGCTGCGCCTCGTTCCGCTCAATGGCGGCTCGGTCCAGGCCACGCTCAGCATCCCCATCGTGGGCAACAAGCAGGTGGTCAGCGTGGAGTATTCTCGTGTCTACTATGGCGGCGGCAACAAGCCCAACCCAGAGGCCAACCGTGGTGGCATAGCCGAGATGAGCCTCGACGCGTTCATCATGCCAGCCGTGCGCTTCAACGAACCCGCCCAGGCCGTCTACACTGTGGGCCTTGTGAGCACCTACGACCGCCACTACACGCTCGAGCTTTACGACGAGGCCAAGCTTCAAGCCCCAAGTTGCTGCCGCAACCAGAACTTCAGCGGCCAGTACAAGTCGCTCACCTGTCAAGTGGCGGGCCACAACATCGACTACATGCGCATAGGCGAGGCTGACAGGAGCGGAGTGCTCGTGCCGAGGCTGCCGCAACAGGTTGAGGCCGACAGCTTCAAGGTGGCCATCGACCTTGGCACCAGCAACACCCACATTGAGCTGAGCGACAGCCGCAACGCCACACCAGTGCCACTGGTCGAGGAGCAAGGCTCACCGATAGTGCAGGAGTTCTTCCGACAGTCGTTCATCGCCGGACTTAACGGCGAGCGCATTGCCGACGACCTCATACTGGAGCGCGAGCTGATAGAAAAGGAGTTTGTGCCACGTGCCATCGGCGGCAAGGCCGACTTCGCCTTCCCCACCCGCACCGCCATCTACTATTCGGTGGCCACCGACTGGAAGTCGAACCTCTTCCCCTACGGCATGACCAATCCGGCCATGACCTACAACAAGCGCGAGATCTTGCCTTTCGACCGCACCGACACCGACATTAAGTGGGGACGCGCCGACGGGCGCAACCTGATGCAGCGGTACATCGAGAGCCTCATGCTCATGGTGCGCAACAAGGTGATACTCAGCCAGGGCATACTCGCTGACACCCAGGTGGTGTGGTTCTATCCCCTCAGCATGCCACAGAAGCGGCTCGTGGCCATGCGCGAGGTGTGGGACGACACATTCCACCGCTATTTCAACGCCAATGGAGCCACCGAGAGCATGACCGAGAGCGACGCCCCGATAAAGTACTACTTCAGTAAATATGCCACCGCGGCCAACCTCGTCAACATCGACATCGGCGGCGAGACAACCGACGTGGCCTTCGCCCGCGACAAGCAAGTGGAGTTTGCCACCTCGTTCCGCTTCGGCGCCAACGCCCTCTTCGAGGACTCGCTTGCCGAGGCCAACTCAGCCAACGGGCTGATCGACCACTATGGCCCCGTGTTCCGTCAGTTGCTTGCCGAGCGCAAGGACAACCGCATGGAGGAGCTCATCAGCGTCTACGACGCCAACCTCCACTCGCCTGCCAACATGGCCATGTTCCTCTTCAGCCTGAAAGACAACTCGTGGCTCGCCGGCCTCGACCGCTCCACCACCGACTTCGACCGCATGCTGCGCCGCGACGAGGACTTCAAGATAGTGTTCATCCTCTTCTATGCCGCCATCATCTACCACGTGGCCGGGATTGTCAGGCTGCAGGGCCTCGAAGCGCCACGCCACATAGCTTTCAGCGGCAACGGCAGCAAGGTGCTCTCGATATTGAGTCCTGACCCGACGGTGATAGCCGAGTTCACCAAGCGCATCTTCGAGCAGGTGCTGGGCAAACCCTACGGCCAGGAGCTTACGATACTGGGTCTCGACGCTGGGAGCGACCCGAAGGAGTCGACTTGCAAGGGCGGGCTTATAGGCAGCGGACAGCCCAACGCCGACCGCAGCCGACAGATCATAATGAAGGCCACCGGCGACCGCCTGCTCGGCAAGGACGACACCTACGGGCGGGTGGACACGGCCTATCTTGAGGCCACCGAGGGCGCGGTGGAGTCGTTCTTCAACCAAATACTGGGGCCGATAGGGCAGCAGTTCGACTACGACAGCTACTTCGGCGTGTCGCCCATGTCGCTCACGATAGCCAAGGAGGAATGCCACCGCGACCTGCTCACCTACCTGCGCCGTGGCCTCGACCGCATGAGGCAGGAGACCGAGGGCGGCGACAGTATGGACGAGACGCTCTTTTTCTATCCCATAAAGGGCGTGCTCCACAGCTTGGAGGGTCGCATATATGAATCTATGAAATAGCTGAAGCATGATGAAAAAACTATATATAATGGTCTTGATGGCCTTGCTGCTGCCTCTTGCCGCTTTTGCCGATGGCAAGGAGGCTGAGCCTGCTGGCCTCACAGGGCTGTATGTGCTTGCCGGAGCCGCTCTGGTGCTCAGTTTGGCTGGCTTGATTATGGCTCTTAGAAATCGCGGAGGCCACATCGACATGGATTCCGACGAGTTTCAGCACGCCGTGAGGACTATGGCCCGCGATGAAATCAACCGCAAACTAAAGGCAAACGCGGCAAAGGGCAACGCCGAGGCTTTGCAGACCCATGTGGCTGAGCTTGCGCAAAGGGTAGATGCAATTGAGCAAAGGCTCAGCCAAGACACTCAGCAAGCACAACAACCCCAACCCACACGCCCCAAGACCCACGCCGAAGGCTTCTTCGGCATATTCAAGGGCTCCACTCCGCCTTTCTTCAACGACTTCCACACCGTCAAGCGCGGCGAAAGCATGTTTGCTGCCACCATCGAGGGCGACGAATGCGAGTTCTGGCCCATCGACCTAAACCGTCTGAAGGGCCGCGACGTTAAGGCCGCCGTGGAGCTGAAAGGCGCCAAGCTGGACAGCGCAGCCGACATGAGCGTAGAGGCGAAGGGACGCGCCCACCGCGACGACCACGGCTACTGGGTGGTCGAGGCCAAAGCAACTGTTAATCTCGTCTGACCCATGAGCTACATCGTTCCCATCATAGTATTGGCCATCATTGCCATACAGTTGTTTTTCTTCCTGAGCAACCGCCGCAGGATGCGCGGCTTCAGCCACATCTTCGCCGTGCGCCACTCGTGGGAGGTTATCAAGGACGAAAAGACCGGCACCGTGAGGGGCATCTCGGGCCGCGGCAACGCCACTTTCGGCTCGATAGTGGAGTCGATCAACACCTACTTGGGTCACAACCGCGGCTCGGTGATCGACTTCGACCTGCTGAAAGACGCCGTCGACCGCCATTGCGACGCCGTGGAGGACGACATCAACAGTCAGATGCCGGTGCCACTCTATTGCGGGCTGGCAGGCACGATGGCCGGGGTGATCATCGGACTGTGGGCTCTGCTTGGCACCGACAGCATCTCGGCGCTTATGGGAGCCACCACGACGGCCAACGTGGGCCAAGCCACGACGGCTGCGGCCGACGGCGTGAACGGACTGCTGACGGGTGTGGCCTGGGCCATGGTGTCGAGCATCTGCGGCATTGTGCTCACCACCATCAACTCCGTGGGTTTCAAGAAGCGCAAACTGATGGAGGAGGGTGGCAAAAACGCCTTTCTCGCATGGATGCAAGCCACGCTGCTGCCCGAGCTGCCGCAAGACACGTCGCACGTCATCAAGCAGCTGGTGGGCAATCTGGACAGCTTCAACCAGAGCTTCAGCGTCAACTCGCGCCAGCTCAACGACACGCTGCAGCGCATCAACGAGAGCTACCGCGGACAGGCCGAGGTGCTGGAGAAGGTGAACAAGCTCGACATTCAGAAAGTGTCGGCCGCCAACCTCGTGGTGCTGAAGGAACTGCAAAACTGCACCGACAAGCTGGAGCAGTTCAACCAGTATCTCGACCGTGTGCACGAGTTCACCGACGAGTTGCAGCACTTCATCACCACCTTCCACGGCGAGAGCGAGCGGCTGCACGTGCTGGAGGAGATACGCGACTTCTTCGCCCGCTACAAGGGCGAGATAGCCCGCGACACCGCCGACGCCGACGTGGCCCTGCGCGAGGCTCTGAAAGCCATGAAAGCCGCATCGGCCGAGGGCATTGGCGAGATGTCGGCCGCGCTGACCGAGCAATTGCAAGCCTACCGCACCGACAGCCAGCAGCTGACGAGCCTGCTCATAGAACAGCTGAAGGAGATGCCTCGCTTGGCTCGCGACCTCGACGACATAGCCGACGTGCCGGCGCAAATCGACAAACTCATACGCAGCGTGGAGGGAACGGCCGAGAGCCGCAACCTCGACCTTATGAACGCTGTGGAGCGGCGCCTCCGCGACTTCACGGCGCAGATGTGTGACCTGAAGGGCGGGCGCGGACTGCCACGGTGGATAGGCGTGGCCATGGTGGTGGCGATGCTGGCGTTCGGCTCCATCATCTCCTATCAGCTCATGGGCATATCGGCCAGTCTGAAGCAACAGCAGATTCCCGTCGACACGGTGCAGGTGGACACCCACGTGAAGCCCGACAGCGCAGCCCACGGCAAATGACATAAGGTCGGTTCTAAAAATTCTGAAATAAAAATTAAATATGAAAGGTCATTCTATCAATTCGGCTGTATTTTGGTTTCTGCGGCATCTTTTTGTAAGTTCACTCAGTCGTGTAGCCCGCTACACTCCCTCGTTCACTTGCAAAAATCTCCTCGCACAAACTCAAAATCCAGCTCGACATAATTATTAGAACCGACCTTGACAGCTTAGACCGATGGCACGAAAGAGAGAATCATTCCTTTGGGTGAGCTATTCCGACCTGATGACGAGCCTTTTCTTCATCATGCTCACGCTGTTTGTGCTCGTCATCGTGCTGCTGCACAAGCGCATGGAGGTTACACAGCAGAAGCTCGACGACATAGAGAGGGTGGTCAGCTCCACGCGCGACCTCGACCCCAAGTATTTCGCCTATCGGCCTGACTACAAGAAGTATGTGCTGCGCATACCCGTGGCGTTTCCACGCGGGCGCAGCAGCATGAAGAACATCGACCCGCAGACCAAGGAGAAACTCTATCAGGCCGGACTGGAGATAAAGAAGTTCCTCAGCCGGCACGCCGACACGCAATACATACTTATAATAGAGGGTCAGGCGTCGAACCTGCGCGACGGCTACAAGACCAATTACCCGCTGAGCTACTATCGCGCCCACGGCCTCGTCAGCTACTGGACGGTTGTACGCGGCCTCGACTTTGGCCCCAATTGCGAGATCCAGATCAGCGGCAGCGGCGACGGAACCCTCAACACCCACTCCATGCGCGAGGCCAAGGAGAAGCTCAACCAGCGCTTCCTCATACAGATACTGCCCAAGAACATCATACAGGACTGAACGCTGTGCTTAGTTTTGCCGCCGCTCGGCCACCATGGCGCTCTCGCCGGAGAGGCTGGCTTTGCCATAACCCACGGTTGTGCCAAACATTTTTTATCCCGCCATTGCCATTTTATGCCGCCAAGGCGATGCTGTTACGGAAAAAAGAGCTAAATTTGCACGTAACTCACAATGTCAACAATCAACAACCACATAAATGCCATGAGAAAAATAATCGTTACCGTAGCGCCTGTGGCCCACCTTGGCCACGAGATACCAGAGGGCTGCAAGAACCCGCTGTCGCCAGAGGAGATAACCGACGACGTGCTCCGCTGCTACAAGGCCGGAGCCTGCGAGGTGCACCTGCACACTCGCAACCTGAAAGGCGAGCCCACGTTCGAGCTCGACGTGTTCCGCGACACCATCCACCGCATCCACGAGCAGTCGGACATGATCATACAGGGCTCCACGGGCGGCCTGTCGAGCCTCTCGCTGGCCGAGCGCTGCGTCAGCCTCAACGTGCCGGAGGTGGAGGTGGCCTCGCTCAACATGGGGTCGGTCAACTTCGGCGAGAGCGTCTACATCAACACGCTGCCCGACATACGCTATTGGGCCAAGAGGATGAAGGAGACGGGCGTGGTGCCGGAGATGGAGCTCTTCGACCTGAGCATGGTGGAGACGTGCACGCGCCTGGCCGACGAGGGCGTTTTGCGCCGGCCGCTCAACTACAACTTCTGCGTCGGCCCGGGCGGCTCAAGCAACCTCTCGGCCACGGGGCGCAACCTGGTGTTCCTCAACGAGCTGCGCGAGCCTGGCACCACATGGGGCATCACCCACGACAGCATGCAGGACTTCCAGATGCTGGCCTGCGCCATCGCCATGGGCGCCAACGCCGTGCGCATAGGCTTTGAGGACAGCTTCTATTATCAGCCGGGCAAGGTGGCCCACAGCAACGCCGAACTCGTGGAGAGACTGGTGCAGCTGATACGCGACATGGGCTGCGAGCCAGCCACGCCCGCCGAGGCACGGCAGATGCAGGGCATTCCGCAACTGAAATAACCATTTGAGGCGATGATAGGAAACAAACAACGGATGGTGGTGCTCGACGACGACCCCACCGGCATACAGACTGTGCACGGTTGCCTGCTGATAACCGACTGGAAGGAGGACAACGTGGAGCGGGCGATGTCCGACACGGTGCCGTTCTTCTACATTCTGACCAACACGCGGGCCATGACGCGCGAGGAGGCGGCCCGTGTGGTGCGCGAGGCGATGGAGGCGGTGCTCAGGGTGAACGAGCGGATGGGCTACAGGCTGATATTCGTCAGCCGAAGCGATTCGTGCCTGCGGGGCCACTTCCCCTTGGAGACCGACGTGATGCGGCAGGTGCTCAGCGAGCACGGCATAAAGGTGTGGCCCAAGGTGCCTTTCTGCCCCGCATTCATAGAGTCGGGGCGGCTGACAATCGGCGGCGTTCACTACATGAGGCAGGGCGAGAGGCTCGTGCCAGTGTCGGAGACTGAGTTCGCCCGCGACAACGTGTTCGCCTACCACACATCCGTCCTCAAAGATTACATCAAGGAGAAGGGCGCCAACCCCGACGACTACGAGATAGTGGACGCCGAGAACTACGACGACCTCTACCACTACGACGCCCAGTTGGCCCAGGCGACCAAGGACTTCGACGGGGCGGTGGTCATCCGCAGCTCGTCGTCGCTGCCAAAAGCCATCAGCCGCATAGCCGACAAGCCCTACCTGAGCCGGCAGATACTGAAGCGGCCCGACGTGCCGGGCTTCTTCATCGTGGGCTCACACGTGCAGAAGACCACTCGCCAACTGAACCAGCTGATGGAGCAGACCAACACGCAGGGCATAGAGGCCGACGTGGAGTGCATACTGCACGACACATCGACGATGATGGCCGACACGCTGGCCGACATACGCCGCGCGGCAGCCATGGGGCTCACGCCAGTGGTGTATACGTCGCGCCGTGAAGTCAGGCTGGCCGACGCCGATGAGCGGCAGCGGCTGGGCCAGACCGTGAGCGACTTCCTCGTGGAGGTGGTGAGGCGGTTGCCCTACACTCCGTCCTACCTTGTGGCCAAGGGCGGCATTACGTCGAACGACATAATGACCCGCGGCCTCGGCGTGCGTTGTGCCCGCGTGCTGGGCCAGGTAATCAATAGCGTGCCGTGCGTGATGACCGAGAAGTTCCCCTACATCATCTTCCCTGGCAACGTGGGCGCCGACAACTCACTGGCCGAAATCTACCAAAAGCTGCACGCGGCGGGATGATACCCATGCGGGTCTTAGAGGTCATTAGGAAGGGTCATTCAGAAAATGATGTCGGAGACATCACCGGTCGATAACCGAGGGTGCTTGCACCCTCGGTTAGTAGACTATTTCTTCTCCGACCCTATCGGGGTCGCCACACTTACACAGTTTTGCAATTCCCTGACACTGTGGGGCGACCCCGATAGGGTCGATTGTGTGGTGTGCCGTGATTCCGTGGGTGCAAGCACCCACGGTTATAGAGTGGTGATGCCTCTGGCATCATCTGTTTCTAACGACCGATTTCGGGTAACATATTATTGATGTCGCATAATTTGGAGTCTTCATCTATTATCGGCATCATTCTTTTCCCATTCTAACTTGCTGTGGCGAGATGCCGAACTCTGTTTTGAAGCAAGTGCTGAAATAGCTGCGGGTGGAGAAACCGCAGTCGTAGGCTATGTCGGTTATGCTCTTGTCGGTGTTGGCTATCTGGCGGTAGGCGTATTTCAGTCTTACGTTGCGGATGAAGGCCACTGGCGAGAGGCCCGTTATGCCCTTTATCTTGCGGTAGAGTGTGGAGTTCGACATGCAGAGCTTGTCGGCAAGGAAGTTGACGTCGAGCTGCTCCTCGCCGATGTGGCTCTCTATCAGGTCGATGGCCTTCTGCATCACGTGCTTGTCCATGTCGCTCAGCTTCAGTTTCTCCACATTGTATTCCTCCTCCTTGGCCTGTGTGGTCTGCTGCAGGTTTTTGTCGCGCAGGAAGTTGTCGATTCTGGCTTTCAGCACACTCAGTTCGAAAGGTTTGGTTATGTAGCCGTCGGCCCCTGCGTTGTAGCACTCTATGCGATCCTCGGGGTTGGTGCGGGCGGTGAGCAGAATGATGGGTATGTGGCTTGTGTCGGGGTTCTGTTTCAGCTGGCGGCACATCTCGAGCCCGTCCATCACGGGCATCATCACGTCGCTGATGATGATGTCGGGCTGGTCGGCGGCCACGGCTTCAAGAGCCTCAGCCCCATTGGTGGCCGTGCTGACATGATGGTATCGTGAGAATATCTTGCCCATCAGGCTTAGCAGCTCGGCGTTGTCCTCCACAATGAGCATCTTGCCACCGCTCACTCCGCCATCGGTCTCCTTGATGATGGTTGAGGGGGTGTCGAGTTCAATGTCGCTCACCTGGCTTATCTCCTTGCTCAGATGGAGCTCCTGCTCGTTGTAGCTTTGCTTGTCGATGGGCAGCTGCAAGGTGAAGGTGGAGCCTTGCCCCTCCACACTCTCGGCCTTTATGGTGCCGTGGTGCAGCTGCACAAGGTCGTGGACAAGGGCGAGCCCGATGCCGTTGCTCTCCTTGACGTGGTGCTCCGAGGTGAAGAACCGCTCGAAGATGTGGGGCAGATTCTTCGGGCTTATACCTGTGCCAGTGTCGCTGACGCTGATCACGGCATAGTGGCGGCTGTTGATGTCGACCTGCCTGAGCTGGATGCGTATCTCGCCCTTGTCGGTGTATTTATAGGCGTTGGAAAGCAGGTTGATGAGTATGCGCTCCAGCTTGTCGGGGTCGAAATAAGCGGGCATCTGCTGCATGAGCGTGTCGAACACAAAGCTGATATCCTTCTTGCGCAGCAGCGGCTCAAAGTAGTCGTTGTAGATGTCGCGAATGAACTGCACCATGTCGCCCTTCTGAACTTCGAGGCTCATTTTGCCGCTCTCTATCTTGCGGAAGTCGAGCACCTGTTGTATGAGCCTCTTCAGCCGTCTGAGGTTCACCTTGATGCGGTCGAGCTGGCTGATCAGGTTGCGCGACTGGCTGTCCTTCTCCGGCGTGGTGATGAATATGTCGTCGATGATGCACGATATGATGGTGATGGGGGTGAGGAAGTCGTGGCTTATGTTGGTGAAGTACTGCAGTTTTGTCTTGGTCAGCTCCTCCTCTTTCTCATATTCCATCTCCAGTTTTGCCATTCTCAGCTTCATCAGCTGGCGGCGACGATAGCGGTAGAATATGCCGAAGATTATAGCCACGGCCACGGCCACGTAGAGCAATCGGGCCCACCACGTCTCATAGAATGCGGGCTGTCGGCGCAGTTTGTAGACGGTGGTCTGGCCTATCAGGTTGCCGTTGGCGTCGAGTGCCTTTACCACCAGCTTGAACGTGCCGCTCGGCAGGTGGTTGTAGAAGGCGTAGTGGCGTGTGGTGGTGGTCTGGCGCATTTCCTGGTCCACTCCCTCCAGCTGATAGCCGTAGATGATCTTGCGCGGATGGGCGTAGTCGCACGTGGTGAAGTCGATTTCGATGTTGGAAGCGTGGCTGTCAAGTACTATCAGCCGCCGTTGCTGGTCGATGCTGCCACCGGCTTGCGCCCCGTTGAGCACAGACTCGGCGTTGACTTTCACGTCAGACACAATCGGGGCGTTCTTCAGTCCCGACTTATAGGTGGCGTGGCGTATGTCTATCCGCGTCAGACCGCCATAGCCTCCCACGTAGAGGCTGTTCTGGCCGTCGTAGTAGAAAGCGTTGGGCATGTACTGCATCACGGCTATGTCGTCGGCGTGGTTGAGCTCTGTCACTGTGTGGTCATTGGGTTGGAATCTGAGCAGGCTGCGGTTGGTGTTGAGCCATACCATACCGTATCTGTCGACGGCAATGTTGAGCAGGCGCGTGCCGATGTAGGATGTGAAATAGCTTGAGTAGTCGGCCAATCGGCCAGTCTTCCAGTCGTATGTGAAGACGCCGCCCTCCGCTGTGGCTATCCAGAGCAGGTTGCGCTTGCGGTCGGCGGTAATCGATGTGATGTGGTCGGTGGGCAGGGAACTGCTGTCGTGGGTCAGGTGGACGGTCTGGCTCAGCTGCACATGGCCGCCCTGCCAGTCGACATTGTAGGCGTAAAGGCCGCTCCACTGGCTTGCGAGCCACAACTGGCCCTGGCTGTCGGTGGTGAGCGAGCGGACGTCGGTGGGCAGGTTGCCGGTGAGCGCTTGTGGCTTCTGCCCCTGCGGTATGGCCACCACACCCATCGTTGTGGCTATCCACAACGTGTGCTGGCTGTCCTCGTGGGTGGCGCGGGCAAAGTTGTCGGCGCCAAGGTCGAACGAGGCCTCCACCTTTGGCTTTCCGTCCTTGGCCGAAAGCAAGTAGATGTGGCTGTCGTATTCAGGCATCACCCACACGCCGGCAGGGCTGGGAGCGATGATGCTCAGGTCGACCAGCGACTTGAGTTTGGCCAGACTTGGTATAGCACTGAAGAGCACCGGCTGCCGGCCACGGGCCAAGTAGATGAGGCCACGGCGCATCTGGCTGCTCCAGATGTTGCCATCGGCATCGACGCACACGGCCCTCAGCACAGGTTTGTCGCCATAGTTGAGGCCAAGCGACGAGAAGGGGAAGTTGAAGATGGACAGCACATTCATATTGACGAAGAACAGGCTGTTGAGCCCCGTGAGCCAAATATTGCCGTCGCGGTCGCAGAAAACGCTTTCCAGCACGTCGTTCATCTGCGTCTGGAGCGAGGCTGTGTTGACGGGTTGCAACATGTCGTTGCCAGGCCGGGCCACCGTGAGGCCGTAGGAGTCGACCATCCAGAGATAGCCGCAAGTGCGGTCTTGTGCTATCGAAAAGTAGTTGGTTGCGCCCCCGTTGCCGTTAGTGGAGGGATTGACGGGCAGATAAGTGGCCGTTGAATGGTGGCCGACTGTGGCTGGGTGCATGGCATATACCCCCTCGGTCCACGAGCTGAGCCAATAGCGGCCATCCTTGTCTTGGAATAGTCGGAACGGGTTGTCGGTAATGCCCACCCGCGGCATACGCTCAAAGCGGTCGCGCTTTGGGTCATAGCGGTAAAGCCCCTGCTTCCAGTACATCACCCACAGGTTGCCGCCACGGTCGAGGTAGACAGAGTTGACCGACGTGACTGGCACGCCGCGGCTGTCGTAGCGTTTGCACTCTTTCAAGTCGGCTGAGAGGCGCACGAGCCGCTTGTAGGTGCCCACCCAGATGTTGCCTTCCTTGTCGGGCACGATGGCGCGAATCTCGTAGTTGTCGAGGTCGGCAAATCCAGTCCGCCTTATTGTGTTGGTTTTCTGGTCGAGGATGTTAAGCCCCGCGTCGGTGCCGATCAGCGTCAGGTCGCCGCATTCAGCCATGCAAAGCACGTTGTTGCTCGACAGCAGATGGGGGTTGGCATTGTTGGCGCGGTAAGTGAACAGCTGGTAGCCGTCGTAGCGGCAAAGCCCGTCCTCGGTGCCAAACCACATCAGCCCCAAGTGGTCCTGCTGGGCAAACTTCACATAGCCCGAAGGCAACTGGCCCATGAGCGGGAAGGTCTGCAAGTGGAAGTTTGAAGGCTGCGACAGTCCTGCGTCAGGCAGCAAGGCAGACAGGGCAAGGGCAACGGCTTTAATCCAAGATTTCGGTTTCATAAGCAGATGCACGTTTTCAATGGCAAAAGTAGCCATTTCAATTATAAAATGACTGAAAACCGCAAACTTTTTGCCCGTACGGTGGCAAAATTGGCGGATAATCGAAAGCCGTGAAAGAAAAGTGAAAAAGTAATGGCCGGAACAAAGCGTCGCTCCGTTCCGGCCAAGCAAGAATAAAGAAACCGGCCTCAAGCCATTCAGTCCACTATCACCTTTGCCGATACACTCTGTGTAGGGGTTGAGATTCTGACAATGTACATGCCTTTTGGAAACGTGCATGGAAGCGAGCTTGACGAGCGTTGCAGCAAGACGGCTCCTGAGTAGACCTGTGCGCCCGAAATGTTGAAAACATCGACGCGGGCGTTGGCGGCACCATCGGCAGCCACATCTATCTGGCCCTTGCCGCCGCCAGCGCGGAACTTGGCCTGACCGTTGTCGTTGACCGACCCGATGCCAGTGGGTTGCTCTTCTATCTTCTGGTATATTCTAACGTAGTCTATCAAATACTGGCATGGGAACGGGGTCTCGGCGAGCGAGCCGCCATTGTCGCCACCCAACGCGAGGTTGAGCAGCAGATACTGGTAGTGGCCACGGTAGGGGTTCTCGTTGTCGTGCTTGAACCAGGCTGTGCTCGGATTGACAGTTCGGTCGAGGTCGACCGAGTTGAGCAATTCGTCGTCGCAGTAGAGTTTGATGTAGGCCGTGTCCCAGTCCATGCGCCACACGTGGTACTTGTCGCGCCACTCCGGGTCGTTCTCCTCCAGGTCGCTCAGCTTCTTGGTCTTGCTGGCCCATTGGGCGTTCCATCGCTTCGAGCTGCCCCAGGCCACGTTTGCGTGCAAGCACTCGTTGCCCCCCGATGGGTAGTATTCCATTATGTCGACCTCGCCATTATAAGGCCACTCATACTCGGTGCCCAGCGTCCAGATGGCAGGCCAGCAGCCGGTGTAGCATGGCAACTTGGCCTTCACAATGAAGCGCCCATACTGCCAAGCGCTGATGTAGTCGCCGGTGGTGGCACCGCGCGAGCGCATACTGGCCGAGGTGTACGACGCATATTCCTTGCTGGTCTTCCAGTCGCTACTGCCTTCGCGATAGCGTTCGTTCTTCACGCTGTCCTTGCGGCCCTCTATAACGAGCTTGCCGTTTGCCACCCAGGCGTTGTCCTCCTGGTAGTACTGGTCCTCGTGGTTGCGCACAAAGCCATGTTCAAATGTCCAGTAGTTGGAGTCGGGCCTGCCTTCGACACTGAATTCATCGTCGAACACGAGTTTGTAGCCCTCGTATTCTGCTGGTATGGTGTCGGCGTCGGTGGTGTCTGGCTTTGGTTCGGGCGGAGTTATGGTGCCTTTCAGATACATCAGGCGGAAGGCGCTGAATGGCGCATAGCCGCTCTTGGTGGATTTGACACCAAGTTTGAGCGTGCCGTCGCTGACGTTGGCGGCCACCGAGAGGCGGGCATCCGACCGCTCAGAGGCGAGCCCCCAAAGGCGGTCGTTGCTGCTCACTGAGCGCGTGCGGAACGAGGCGGTGGTGTCGTTGGCATAGATCACAGGGTCGCCGCTGCCAGCATTGTAGGCCAGCGTGGAGACGGTATAAGCACCTGCGGGCAGGTCGGTGAGTGTCTGCGAGAGGTCGAAGGCGGCATTGTTGACGCTGTTGGCCACACCGTATTCCACTTTCATGGGAGCGGTGCTTGTCCATCCGGAATAGCTCGTCCATGAGTCAGTGCTCGCCGCTGGAGCGAAGCTGTAGCCAGAGATGAGCGGCGTGACGTCTATCGAGTCGCCGTCGCCAAGTTGCAGCATCGTGGCGCGGAGCAGCGTGGCTGTGGCTGCGCTGATCGCCGAGTCAGAACTGGCTGTATCAGCATAAACGGTCTGCGCCGCCGTCATTTCAGAGCTGAGCTTGTCGGCGTAGGGCTGAGCCCTCAGCAGGGCACTATAGAGGTCGTACTGGGCCACATAGTGGTTGTAACCAGTGGAGAACGTCGCCGCAAGGGTGTCGTCGCTGTTCACGAAATAGTAGGCAGCGGGAGCGGTGCCCTCATAGTCGTTGGCCAGCACAAGGCCCACCTCATCGCTCACGGGTCGTATGGCCACGGTGTTGCTGTCGGCGGTGTTGGTCAGAGTGTATGTCTTGGCTTGGGCGGCCTCGGCTATGCTCCACTGAAACTTGGCCGGGTTGGCCTCTTTCTTGGCTTTTTTGCAGTCGTCGTCGGCATAGACGCGCACGCCGTACTTATCCTGGGCCGAAATCTTGGTGTTCTTCTCGCGCGTGGCAAGATAAAGGTCGCCACAGTCGGTGAAGATATAGAAGTGGCCGTCCTCAAGAGTTATCTTGAACCGGGCCTGGTCTTTCTGTTTGCCAGTGGGGTAAGGCAGCGGGGCGAGAGCCTCGTAGACATCGCCAGAGTACTCGCTCTGCCATATATAATGGTTGCGCAGGAACTTGTGGTTCTTGGCGTTGACTATGTAGACATAGCCCGAGGCCGAAGCCTCAACGGCCTCGCTGAGGGTAAGAGCCTCAGCTGGCAGTGCTGGTGGCGCCAGTTGGGTCTGGGCCGATGCTCCGATGGGCATTGCCACCAGTGCCATAATCAATAGATTATTCAGTTTCATGTCAAAACAGTTTTGGTTGATGAAGATTTGGAGCTTGTCATTTCACCACGACCTTGCGGCCCTGATGCACGTATATGCCAGCCTGTGTGGGCTTGGCCACCTTGATGCCCGAGATGGTATAGTAGGCATTGTAGGCGTTGCCAGCTGCGTTGGCCTTCACTTCGCTGATGCCGTCGGTAGAGAGGTCGACAATCGACACCTCGTCGAAGTCGGCGTAGACTCCAGAGTTGTACTGGTCGGCACGCCACGGGTTGGTGATGAAGAGCTTAATCTTCACGCTTGTGTCCTTGGCCTCGAAGTCGTAGGTGGCGGCTATCCAGTCGCTGGTCTCGTCGAAGTCGGCACTGGTGATGCGTGTGCCCTCGTTGCTGCCGTTCATGCGTCGCAGCTCATAGCCAGCCTCAGGGGTTGAGCCGTTGTAGTCGCCGGGGCTGAAGCGGTAGAGCAGGCTGAAGCGATACTTGTGGCCCACGGTGAGGCCAGTGACGGTCTGTGGCAGTGTGCCAGTGTTCCAGCCGTTGTGGTCGTAGCGTTGCAGACGCATGAAGTGGGCGTTGCCCTCCACAATCTTATCGCCGTCGGGCTCTTGCTCTTGGATGGAGAGCCACACGTTCCACTTGTTAAGCCCGTCCCAGCCGTTGGTGCAGTCGTTGGCATTCTTGTCGCCGGTGTTGGTGTCCCATCCGGGCACTTCCTTCACGCGTGTGAAGTTGTAGTAGCCCTCCTCGCCGGGGTTGCCGCCCTCTTCAAATGTGTCGTACTCCAGACCTTCCACGTCTTCGAAGTTGCCGTTCTTGACAAGGTTGGTCTGTGCTTGGGCTGTGGTCAGCCCCGCAGTCAAAGCTGCAATGAGTAATAAATGCTTTTTCATAATCTTTTTTGTATTTAAAATGGTTTTGCTTAATTCTTCTTGGGTTAAGGCGGGGGCGAACCCCCGCCATAACCAAACAACTACAATAATCTTAAAAACTAAATTTATATGGTAGAAAACTCAAACTCTAATCAGGGTCGGCCGCCGTGTTGGCCTCCACCTTGTAGCCAGGGTTCTGATAGATGGGCGAGGTGCTGATGGTGCTGCCGTCGGCCGACGACTCGAGGAAGTGGTTGACGGCTATCGGATAGAGGTAGTGGGCTTGGCGCCAGGTCATGCCGGCGTGGTAGAACTGGTTGGAATGGCTGACGCGGAACATCGACAGATAGCTGGGGTCGCCGTTAAGTCCGCCCTCGACATCGGTGGGCGACGACACATTGTTCTTGTTGTCCTGCTCTTGGTCGTACTTGAGCGTGCTGCCGCGGTATAGGCTCCTCATCGGTCCGAATATCTTGCAGCCGTGCAGGAAGTAGTGTTGGGTGGCCAATTGGTCGAGCGCACGCCAACGTATAAGGTCGTCCATGCGGAAGCCCTCGCTGATCAGCTCGCAACGCCGCTCTCGGCGGATGTTGTAGAGCACTTTCGAGGTGATGCGCTTCCCACCCGAATAGAGTGCGAAGTCGTGGCTTGTCTGCTCCTCCTTGTCGAGGTCGGTGGCATCAATCGTCGTCTGCGGGTCGGCGGCGATGCCGGCACGCTGCCGCAACGTCCGCCAATACTGCCAAGCGGTGGCATCGAGCTGGTCGCCGTATTTCTCCCATGCGGCCTCAAGATATATGAGGTAGGCTTCTGAGGCGCGGAAGATGATGGACGCGGTCTCGTCGCGGTTGGTGCCGTTGTCGGTGCCGTCCTTCGAGAAGCACTTGCTCTTCATGTAGCCTGTGGAAGTGCGGAACTTCATGCTTGCCGAATAGACACGGGGCGGATTGGGCACTTTGTCGGTGGTGTTGCTGAAGATTTGCTCGCCTGGTGCCTTCATAAACAGCTTCCACCGCCAGTCGCGCCCCACCTTGGTGTCGGCCACGTAGTCGTCGCCCTGATAGCCGCTGCCCTCGGCGTAGATGGGCAGCCCGTTCTGCATCAAGAAGCAGTTGGCGTATTCCTGTGTGTAGCCGCGGTCGCTCTGCGCCATCCACTGTGTCAGCGAGTGGCCTCCCGAAAGCGTGCGGATGTAGCTGCGATACATCAGCACTTCGTCGTAGCCTGACGGGTCGTCGCAGGCGAACATGTCGTAGTAGGGGTTCTCGGCCATCGTGCTGGTGGCACCCACTTCCTCGAAGCTGTTGGTGGTCAGCTGATGGGCGTTGGCCACTTGCTTGGCGGCGTCGAGAGCCTGGTCGAGGAAGAAGCTGACCTCGGCACGGTTGTCGTAGCTGAAGCCGCTGTTGTAGTCCATCTGTGCTCCGGGCCACCCGGCTGAGGCGTCGGGCACACGGGGCGTGCCGGCATGATAGTGCTCGAACGTGGCCTCATAGAGTGCCACACGTGCCTTTAGCAGCAGAGCCACGTCGCGCGAGATGCGGTTGCGGCCCATGCGGTCGTTGGTCAGATAGGTGATGGCCGAGTCGAGGTCGCTGAGTATGAAGCGGGCCACGAGATTGCGAGGCCGCCGCTTCGATGCCTCAATCAGCGTGGCTCGGTCGTCGGGTAGACACTCGGTGATGATGGGGAAGTCGCCGAGCTTGCGCAAGCGGAAGAAGTATTCCTGTGCACGCAGGAAGTAGCCCTCGCCGAGATAGTGCCATGCCGCGGTCTCGTCGCCGCTCACCTGTCCAGCTTCGAGTTTGGGGCGTGCCGTCTGTATGAAGAAGTTGATGTTGTTGATGTTTGAGAAATTCCACTTGCCGCCACTCGCCGGCACCTGGAACGTGGAGCCCTCGTAGAACCGCGCATTGGTGGTCTTGGCGCTTTCGTTGTCGGTGCCCATGTCGTCGTGGATAAACGACGTGTAGTCGGCGTGGCTGGGGAACTGTCCGCCTGTGGCGTCATCGTCGGCGTTCCAGTTCTTGTAGCTGCAATACAGGTTTATTGTGTAGGCTCCCAATTGGTCGGCGGTGGTGAAGTAGGTCTCGGGCGAGACGCTCGATGGCGGCGTTACGTCGAGGTAGTCGTTGCACGAGCTCAGACCACCTAAGGCCATCACTGCCACAAGGCCATTATAAATATGTGTTTTCATCGTTTTATGATATGCTTAGAAAGTTACGTTGAGTCCGAATGAGAATGTCTTTGACAGAGGATAGCTTGCCCCCGCCTTCATCTTCGACACTTCGAGCGATTCGGGGTCGAGCACCTTGCTCAAGTCGGTTATTGTCAGCAGGTTCTCAGCCGAGAAGTAGAGACGCAGGCTGCTGATGCCGGCGGCGTGGAGCCATGGTTGGGTGAAAGTGTAGCCCAGCTGGAGGTTCTTTAGGCGCATGTAGGCGGCGTTCTGCAGGTAGCGCGTCTGGCACTCGCGGTTCTTGTTGGTGTAGAACAGCGGGCGGGCATAGTAGGCGTCGAGGTTCTCGCCCAGTGCGCTGCTGCTGTCGCGCCAGTAGTCGAGGTGCTCCTTGAAGAACACCGACTCCCAGCGGCCGCCTACTGTGGCTCCCCAGAACACGGCGCCTTTCTCGCCCGCGCCCTGATTGCCGTAGGGGCTGAAGTAGTAGTCGCGCTTCAGCACGCCCTGCCAGAACATTGAGAAGTCGAAGCCCCTCCACGAGGCGTTCAGGTTGATGCCCATGCGGTAGCGCGGCGAGTTGTTGCCTATCACCTTCAGGTCGCCGAGGTCGCTGATGGTGGTGCCCTTGGTAACCTTGCCGTCGCCGTCGATGTCGGCATACATTATGTCGCCGGCAAGCCACGGGCTGGCGTCGATCTGGTCTTGGTTGACGGTGGCCAAGTGCTGGTCCATCTCCTCCTGCGTGCGGGCTATGCCGACGGTGGTCAGACCGTAGATTTGGCCCACCTTCTGCCCCGGTATGTAACTGTTGATGTAACCCTCGCGGTTGGGATAGTCCAATATCTTAGTCTGGTCGTCGCTCAGGTTGAACTTCACGCCGTAGGAGAAGTCCTTTATGCGGTCGCGCCACTCCACTGTCAGCTCCCATCCGTAGGTCTTCAGCGAGAGGTTGTTGGTGCGTGGCACGCTGGCGCCGAGCGTCGCGGGCAGTGTTACGCCCTGGCCGAGCATGTCCATCGTCTTGCGCACATAGTAGTCGAACGAGCCTGTGAGCCTGTTGTTGAGCATTCCGAAGTCGAGGCCGTAGTTGGTGGAGCGCACTTTCTCCCACGTCAGCGATGAGGAGATGAGAGCCGGGAAGCTGGCAGTGTTGAACTGCGCTCCGTTGACAAGCCACGAGCTGTTGGCCGTGCCCACGCTCATGGTGCGGTAGGTGGGATACCAGTTGTTGGTGTTCTGGTTGGCCAACTGGCCATAGCTGAACCTGAGCTTCAGCACTGGCACAGTCTCGGCCAGAGACTTCCAAAATTGCTCCCTTGCTATGTTCCAGCCGAGCGAGAACGACGGCGAGAGCACCCAGCGATGGCTCTTGCGGAAGCGCGACGAGCCGTCGTAGCGCATGTTGACCTCGGCGAGGTAGCGACCGGCGTAGTCGTAGTTGACGCGGCCAAAGAAGCCCACGGTCTTCCACAACTGATAGTCGCCTCCGAGGTTCTCCTCTGTTTTGTCGGTAGCAAGGTCGAGCACTGGCAAGTCGTTGCTCACCAAGCTGTTGCGGTCGCCGCTCAGATAGCGCGTCTTGTACTGCTCAACCTGCATACCGGCTGTTGCGGCAAAGTTGTTTTGCCCTATTGATAATGAATAGTTGGTATAGAAATTCCCGTTCAAGTAGGTGGCCTTGTAGGAGTACTCCGACACGTTCGACTTGTCGCCGTTGCCGTAGTAGGCCGAGACGAAGAGGTAGTTGGGGTCGTCGGCGGCATGGACGTAGACTGGGAAGCTCGACTGGTGGGTCCAGTTGTTCTCCACGCGCATGTTGAACTCGCCTATTATGTTCCAGTTCTTCACTGGCGTTATGGTCAGTTTCAACTGGTTGGCGTAGCTGTCGTTCTGCTCGTTGTGGCGGCCTCCGTCCTCCAGTGCTTCTATATAGTTGTAGTCGGCCATGATGTAGCCGTTGGGGTCGTATTTGGGCAGTGTGGGCACTGCGCGGCGCATCAGATTGTCGTAGAAGCCGCCGCTCATCACAGTGGGTCGCTCATAGTCGGAGCGGGTCCATCGCGAGGTGTAGTTCAGCCTGACGTACTTGTTCAGCTGGCTGCCCAGCTTGCCTGTCAGCGTGTAGCGGTCGTAGTCCTCCTGGCCGTAGCGCATGTAGCCGCCTTGGCCGAGCCAGTTGGCTGAGAAGTAGTAGTTCATCTTGTCGTTGCCGCCGCTGCCGCTCAGGTTGTGCTCTTGCGAGAAGGCGTGGCTGCGGTAGTACTCTTTCACCCAGTCCATGTTGGCGTAGGTGTCGCTGCCCTCGGCGGCCGAACCCCACTTCTCATGGCCGTCGCCGATGCCGCTGGTTATGTAGCACACCACGTCGCTCTTGCCAGTGTAGTAGTCGTAGACGTGCTGCATGTAGTCGTCGTCGAAGTAGGTGGTGCCAGGCGAGGTGTACGACTGCACGTCGTTAAGGTAGTTGACAAACTCCCACGAGTCCATCGACTTGGGCAGAAACAGCGGCTTGTTGAAGCGGAAACTGTTGTTATAGTTGATGGTGGCCTTGCCGCTCTTGCCCTCTTTGGTGGTGATGAGGATGACACCAAACGGCGCGCGCGAACCGTATATAGATGATGAGGCGGCATCCTTCAGCACCGATATGTTCTCGATGTCTTGTGGGTTGAGGGCGTTGATGTCGCCCTCCATACCGTCGATGAGCACCAATGGCGAGCCAGTGGAACCGTCGCCGATGGTGGCCATGCCGCGCACGTTGAACTGCTTAGAGGCGTTCAGCTCGCCGCCGGAAGTACTGTTGGAGATGTTAAGCCCGGGTATCACGCCCTGTAGAGCCGACAGGGTGCTGGTTACGGGCCGCCCCTCCAAGTCCTTGGCCGTGGCCACACCCACCGAGCCTGTCAGGTTGACTTTCTTCTGCGTGCCGAAGCCCACAACAACCACCTCGTCGAGACCCTGTGCGTCAGGTTGCAGGCTGATGTTGAACTGATGCTGCGAGCCCACGCTGATAGTCTGGGCTTTGTAGCCCAGATAGCTCACACTGAGCTTCTGGCCTTGAGGCACATTGAGGGTGAAGTGGCCGTCGATGTCGGTTACCGTGGCTGCGCTTCCTGCCCTGACGGTGGCGCCTATGACAGGTTGCCCGTTCTCGTCGCTCACAGTTCCGCTCACGGTGCGGTCCTGGTGCTGCACAAGCGTTGCGGCACTGCCGGTGGTGTTGGCGGCGACTGCAAGTGGAACCGAGAGCAGCATGACCGAAAGGCATGGGACCGATGCGAGCCGTATGATTCGTCTGTTCATTTTGTTAGGAGTTTTTGGTTCAATAATTTGAGGTTTCCTTTGTTCTCGCTTGCAAAATTCGCAAGACTGGATTTAAAATGCGTTCACATAACTTTCATTCGGTTTCGAAAATCCGTCAATGGGCAATTGTGAACGATAATTGAAACTTTCGTGAATGATTATTTAAAGTTGCATTCCCACATTTTTTGAATCATCACCCCCCATCTGCGCGAAATCATCAACTGTTGAAAGATTGCAGAAGTGCTTTTTAGACCACAACAAAGCCTCTGCCGCAACACTCAAAGAGACGAAGGCAACAAGATTATTGGCAATTACCGTCCCACAATCTGTGTCTGCTACGGTAATTATCCCATATACCGACTTCCACGGCTGACTATATAACAAAAAACAGTGGCCACTTGACGTCTAATGCGCCAAGTGGCCACTTATTGGAATATTAAACCGGAATGACTATTTTATAATCGGCTTCTCAGGATTGATGAATGCGAAAAGCACCGCGCTGATGATCAGCATGCCCGAAATCATGAACAGGGGCAGGTTGTAGTTGCCCGACGCGCTGACGAGGTAGCCGAAGAGGATGCCGCAGCAGAAGCCACCGATGTTGCCGGCTGTGTTCATCGCGCCCGACACCGAGCCGGCATACTGCTTGCCGAGGTCGATGCACAGAGCCCATGCGCTGGGCAGCATCAGGTCGAAGATGCCGAAGCAGAGCGACAGAAACACAAATACGGCCATCTTGCCCGGTATGAGCGCTGCCAATGTCATGCACACTGCCGACACCGCCAAAGCCGCCGAGCCCACCGCCTTGCGCCCTATCTTCACGCCGTAGCGCTGGGTGAGGTGGTCGGTCAGATAGCCTCCGCTGATGTTGCCTATCATGCTCATCACAAACGGCACGGCCACGGCGTAGGTCAGCTCCGACTTGTCGAAGCCGCGGCCCAGCTCCATGAACGTGGGAAACCAGCTGAAGAAGAACCAGCTGCCGAAGGCGTAGAAGAAATACATGGCGCATATAACCCAGAACTGGCGGTTGCCGAACAGCTGACGCCACGGTATGCGCTGTTTCTGCGCTGGTGCTGTGGCCTCAGCGTTGGCCGGCTTGTCGCGGTAGAACCAGTACCACACTATGGCCCACACCACGCCGAGCGCTCCCAGCAGGTAGAAAGCTTCTCGCCAGCCCACCAAGGCCATGACAGGGATGACGACAAACGGTGTCAAGGCTCCACCCAACCGGGTGGCGGCCCAGATGAAACCTTGCGCCCGGCCCACCTTCTCCTTGGGAAACCAGCGGCTGATCACGCCTGTGGAGCAGGGCGACGAGCCCGCCTCGCCCACGCCGAACATGAAGCGGATGACGAGCAGCGAGGCCAGTCCGCCAGCAAGGCCAGTCAGACAGGTGAATGCCGACCACCAGAGCACTATCAGCGTGAGCACCTTGCGGTGGCCATGGCGGTCGCCAAAGGCTCCCATCGGCATCTGCATCAGCCCGTAGGAGAGGATGAACGCGCTCTGCACCCATCCCCACTCAAGCGGGGTCAGACCGAGCTCGTCCATGATGGTGGCTCCGGCCACACTGATGTTGATACGGTCAAGGAATGTTACCATGCCCAGGATGACGAGCATGGTGAGTATCACGTCGCGCCGTTTCATTTCTTCAGCGTCTTCAGGAAGTCGCGCAAGCCCTCAACGCCAAGCTGTGGGCTCGAAAGCACGGGTTTGCCGGTCAGTTCCGACAGAGGCTGCTCCATGGCGGCCATCGAGCCCTGAGCCAGCACAAACACGTCGACATCGTCCTTGATGCGCTTGGCGGCTTCGGCTATCAGGCGGTTGTGGGTCTCTTTGTCGCCACTCTGCCCAGCGGCGAAAGCGCCGTCGGCCAGTCCGCGCACTATCTCTATCTCCTTGCCAGCCTTGCGAGCTTCGCCCTCCACGAGGTTGCAGGTGGGCTCAAGGGTTGTGGAGAGTGTGGAGATCACGCCGATGCGACGGCCCATGCCCACTGCCTTGGCAGCCATGGGGCGGTCGATGCGAAACACGGGGATGGTGGCTATCTGCTCGTTGCCCAGGTCGGCTATCTCGCCCACCGACGAGCAGGTGTTGAACACCACATCGGCGCCATTGTCGGCGGCTGTAAGGTAGTAGGCCAAGAGGCGGCGGCGCACGGCGGGTGTCACCTTGCCGTTGGCGATGACTTCCTGAATGAGCGAGTCGTCGGCTATGTGGTTCAACTTCACTTCTGGCAGAACTTCTTTGAAAATCTTGGTCAACGGCTCTACCAATGCCATTGCCGTGTGCACACATGTTACTCTGATCATGGTTTTAGTACGTTTGTTTTAGATTGTCTGTTGCAAAGTTATCAAAAAGATTCGAGAGCGCGTATGTTTTAGTATGAATTAACGCCACGTTAATTACGAATTACTAATTACGAGTTACTAATTACGAGTTACTAATTACGAGTTACTAATTACGAGTTACTAATTACTAATTGTGCGTTAGCAATCGTTTTAACCTGTATTGCTCTTGACCCAGCATTAATTCGTAATTAGTAATTAGTAATTCGTAATTCTTATTTCGTAACTCGAAATTCACTTTATGCGGAACACGAGCGCGATGTCGTTTGGCAATGTCTG
This sequence comes from uncultured Prevotella sp., assembly GCA_964602785.1. Lineage (GTDB taxonomy): Bacteria > Bacteroidota > Bacteroidia > Bacteroidales > Bacteroidaceae > Prevotella. Next base: position 12,054 of record CAZRSL010000001.1, on the reverse strand, counting down.
CGGCACGGTGATGGCCAGTCCTGCGGTCGTGCGGCGGAATGGAACGTCGCCATAGCCCAGCAAACTGACGCGGCGCGCCTTCTTTATGGCTGTCAGCGCAACCTCACTCCCGGCCTCGGGCACCTGCATGGTGATGGCATAGACGTAGCCGCTGCGCTGGGTGTAGCGTATGTCTTGCGGCGTGTATTTTGTCTTGCCCTCGTTGAAGCCCTGCTCGCGCATGGGGTTCTTGGTCTCAAGAGCCGGGCCTTCGCCAAACTGCCGCCACGGGCGACTGGCGTAGATGGCCTCGCCGTTCTGGTTGAGCCACTGGCCCACGCGCCTCACCACCTTCAGCTCAAGCGAGTCGATGGTGCCGTCTCCACGTACGGGGATGCTGAGCAGCAGGTTGCCATTCTTGCTCACCACATCGGCCAGCATCTGCACCACCGTCTGTGCGCTCTTGTAGTTGCCGTTGTAGAGGCGGCGCTTGTCGTAGTGCCACGAGCCGATGCAGGTGCAGGTCTGCCACGGGCGAGGTTGTATGGCATCGGGTGCGCCACGCTCCACGTCCCACACCATGGCGTTCTTGTGGAACTCTTTGAGTACCTTGCCGGTTACTACAGCCTCATTTTTGCCGCCGTTGGCGGCCATGCTGCTGTTGTAGACGTGGGCCAGCAAGTCGAGTCCGGCATCGCAGAAGGGGTAGAGCGGCAGTACGGTGTCGTCGAAGTAGATTATGGATGGGTGATAGCGGTTGATCAAGTCCATGGTGCGGTTGTAGAAGCGGTCGCAATAGGCCTGGTCGGGCAGTGTGACCTTGTCGGGGTTCCAGTCCCACTCGCGGTTGTTGGGGCTCAGCGGGTGGCGTTGCTCGTAGAGGTCTTGCGGGTCGTAGCCTTCCCACCACTGCCCCTTGCCGTCGGCCTTGGTGAGCCGGCCGTCGTAGGTCTGCCCGCGGAACGTGCCCTTGGTGTCGGCTCCGCGCGATGGCTCATACCATGTCCAGGCGTGGGCGGCGTGCACGCTCAGCCCCAACGGCAGTCCCACGCGTTTGCAGGCGTCGGCCCAACCTTGCACGATGTCCTTGTGGGGCCCCATGTTGACGGAGTTCCACGGCTGGTACTTGCTGTCCCAAAGGTCGAGGTTGTCGTGGTGGTTGGCCAAGGCGAAGAAGTAGCGTGCGCCACAGGCCTTGTAGAGTGCCACGAGGCTGTCGGGGTTCCACCGCTCGGCCCGCCACTCGTGTATCCAGTCCTTGAAACCAAAGTCCTTTTGCGGCCCTCGAGCCAGTTTGCTGAACTTGTAGGCGTCGTTGTCCTCGAAGTACATATTGCGGGCAAACCAGTCGCCATACTCTGGCTGGCACTGTGGCCCCCAATGCGCCCAGATGCCGAACTTGGCGTCGCGGAACCACTCCGGGCACTCATAGTCTGACAGGCTCTCCCACGTGGGTTTGTATTTGCCTGGTGCTATCGGCTCTTTCGATGTGTCGACGTGAATTTTGATTGCCCGCTCTGCGTCGGCTGCGTTGTCGTAGGTGTTTTGTGCCTGCAGTGCCATGGGCGCCACAAGCATCATGGTCAGTAGGATGGTGTTTCTCATATTATTCTTCTGGTTGTAGATTATTGTTGATTGCTGCTTCTCTTTATGCCCGACGGTATGTTTCTTTCAATCCAAAGGTCGAGCATAGGGTCGGATATGCTGTACAGGCCATCAGACTTCGTGATCAAGTCGAGTTCAAGCAAGCGTTTCACTGCGGCCTGGGTCGAGCTTGGCGATTTCAGCCTGTGCTTTTTGGTGAAAGCCGCCGAGGTCAGGCTCTTCACCGGCTCATCCTCAAATATGGCATAAAGGATGGACTTCTGCATCTCTGAAAGGAACTGCAGCAGTTCTCTTTCCCGCTTGTCGTTCTGGCCTACCATGTCTTCTATTATCCGCCCCATTGTGGCTTTGTCGCAGGTTTCGCCAGTGGGCGTCAGGGCGTAGGCGTTGTTCATGGCCTGCTGGTCGTAGAGCGTTACGCCACGGAATGTGTTGTATGTCAGTGCTACGGCATCAGCGGCTATGGCCTTGCTCCCTTCCTCGAATTTTTCCATGGCAAACGCCGAGTACTTTTCCAATGGTATCGGACCAAGCTCAAACGGGGTGGCGGAGTTGTAGAAAGGCCGCTGCACCGAACCGAACATCTCGTCCATTATGCGCCTTTGGCTACCACAGAACACAAAGTTGGCGTTGCGGCTCTGCTGTATGTGTGAGCGCAGAAGAGCCTCCACATTCTTCTCGGGATAGTTTGCAATCTGCTGAAACTCATCAATCACGACAAGGCAGCGGCGGTCGGCTTGGTCGAGAAATGAGAATATTTCCTCGAGGGTATATTCTGGCCGCGTTATGTCGCCGAGTTTTATATTGAATGTAGGCAACGATGACACGGGGTCATAGCCAAACGACGCGCTGAGCGACTTCAGTATCATTGGGAAAAGCTTCAGCAGCCTCTCGCTTCGGCGAGCCACACGGTTGAACACTGCATTGCCCAGACTGAAGATGAACTCACTCAGTGAATTAGTTTGCAATATGTCAAGCGAGATGGTGATATAGTTGTCGGCTATCTCTGGCTTACTGAAGACGTGGTCGACCAGCTTGGTCTTCCCCATGCGGCGTGGCGACGACAGGACCACGTTTTGCTGATTGGTCAGTGCGAGCAGCAGTTTCCCCGTCTCTGCCTCGCGGTCGCAAAAATATTGGTCAGGTATATGCCCGATGATGACAAATGGGTTGATTGTTGTGGTCATAATAACTGTTTCTTTCTCACGGCAAAGGTAGCAACAATCCACCAATTATCCAAAACAAATTATTTAAAACAAATAATTTGGTGAAAATAATTAGTTTTGACCTGCACTATCCATAAATAACACCCACTACAAGCGAATGAAATTAAAAGCATGGCTAATGCTTGTTTCCGTACACGGTAAAATAATCTGCAATTTATTGGTCAAAAAGTTGCATCTTTGAAAATATTTACTTTACTTTGCAGTTGAAATGCCAATCCTTATGGTGCGGCAAATCAAAACATCGAGGAAATTGAGTTAAATGGCAAATGGTTACGTGTAGCCAAGGGCTAATGGCTCAAAAAGGACGTTTACTAACGCTATCTTCTACATTCGAATCTCGCAAATTCAACTCACGGAAGATAAGGCAACGGAACGTCCATGTTAAGGTGTATTATCTCTATGCCCAAATTTGGGCATCCTGTGTAATATCTCTTGGCGTGGGCACTCTACGTTGCTTATCCCGTGAGGAGGCAATGCGAGAGCCTGAATGTGGGATAAGCAAGTACAGACTCCCACGTCTTTTTCTTTCCATATAAATCAACAAAACATTGACGCTGAGTCTGGGAGTTTGTAGGCAGAAAAATACAATAATATGGAAGACAAACTGCCATTTAAGTTTAAGAAGTTTGCGGATATTGGCCTTTCTGTTCAAGGCTTGTACATCCCTGACGATGGTAATGTTTTTAACGACATTAATGTTTATGGTGAAGTGGAAATGTTCCATTGTCCAAAAGTCATTGAAATTCCTTCTGTATATACATATAGGGGAGAGACGTTGCCTGTGGTTGCCATAGAAGGCCAACCGTTTGAAAACTGCATCGACATTGAGACTTTGGTTATTCCTAAGTCTGTTCGTTATATCAGTTGGAACGGACGAAACCGTCAGAAACTGCGTAATTTTATCGTTGAAGAGGGCAACGAAGTGTTTCAGTCTATCGATGGCGTGCTTTACACAAGGAAAGGATACGACCAATCAGGACATTTGCACGGTAAGGAATGGATGGAGCTTGTGGCTTATCCGAATGCACACGGTGCTTCCTATAATGTTGTAGATGGAACGACACGTTTGGACAACCAATGCTTCAAGTATACGTCCATTTCAGAATTGTCACTCCCTGATACGTTAAAAGAAATCGGTGCTAATGTGTTCTATGAGTGCAACAGCCTCGATGAAGTTGTCATACCTGCCTCGGTAGTGAAGAATGAGGGCAGCACCCATTGTAAGGCGAATTTTATAAAACAATAAGAAACTCAGCTCTTACAGCTCATTATCCTCTATCTGCATCACGAAGCCGTTTCCGGCTCAGATGAGGATGGTGGGCTATGAGCGTTAATAATTGAAGAATATGAAAAGAATATTACTTGCAATCTTGAGTATACTGATGTATGTCAATGCTAATGCTACAGGATTTTATACTGTTGGGGGATTAAGGTATCTCGTCCGAACAGACAACAACACCGCAATACTGTATAATCCAGCTAATGGAAAATATAAGGGCGATATAACGGTTCCTGCCTCAATATCTGTAGATGGGAAGAATTATACAGTTAATAGTATTTACGATAACTGCTTCAAAAAATGTGATTCTTTGACTTCTGTCAATATCGAAGCTTCGTTAACGACATTGCCTGACTCTTGTTTTAAGTTTTGCAGCAGACTTAAAACTATACACTTGCCTTCTTCCCTTACAAGGTTGCCCCTACGTTGCTTCTATTTTTGCGACAGCCTTTCCTCAATCATCATCCCCGAGTCGGTTACATCGTTGGGAAACTGCTGCTTCTATGATTGCAGCAGCCTCACCTCAATCATTATCCCCAAGTCGATTACATCGTTAAGTAGCAACTGCTTCACTTATTGCAGTAGCCTATCCTCAATTTCCATTCCCGAGTCTGTAACATCGTTGGGGGATTGCTGCTTCCTTGGTTGCAGCAGCCTCTCCTCAATCACTATCCCCGAGTCGGTTAGATCTTTAGGAGCGTTCTGCTTCTCTAGTTGCAGCAGCCTCTCCTCAATCACTATCCCCGAGTCGGTTAGATCTTTAGGAGCGTCCTGCTTCTCTGGTTGCAGCAGCCTCTCCTCAATCACTATCCCCGAGTCGGTTACTTCGTTAGGTTCTGCACTTTTCAATAGTTGCAGCAGTCTTTCCTCAATCATCATCCCCGAATCGGTTACATGGTTAGGGTCCTTCTGCTTCTATGGTTGCAGTAGCCTCCCCTCAATCACCATCCCCAAGTCGGTTAAATCTTTAGGAGACTTCTGCTTCTATGGTTGCAGCAGCCTCACCTCAATCACCATCTCCGAGTCGGTTAAATCTTTAGGAAACTACTGCTTCTCAGGTTGCAGCAGCCTTTTCTCAGTCATCATTCCAGATTCGGTCACATCGTTAGGAAGCTATTGCTTCCGTGGTTGCAGCAGCCTTATGAATTTATACATTAAGGCACGCATAAAGGAATTGAATGGAAATTATAGTCATTATAACAAAACATTCTCCTACACAACATTTGAAGGCTGCGACTCTCTGACACTTATTACTATCCCTTCAACAGTAACAACAATTGACAAATTCTTCCCTACGACTAATAATAATCTGGAAAGTTTTTACAGTTATGCGACAACACCTCCAACATGCAATAGCCATTTTGCTGGGCCAAATTCCATACTATTTGTACCCGAGCAATCAGTTAACGCTTATAAAGAGGCTGATTATTGGAAAGATTTTATAGCGATACTTCCAATTGCAGATGACCCCACTGGCATTTCACGAACAGTTGTGGCAAATGAAGCTGATGAAGGAGTATGGTACTCATTGGATGGAGTAAAGCTTCATGGTAGTCCGACTACTTCCGGGACTTTCATTTACATAAAGGACGGGAAAGCACGTAAAATAATTGAAAAGCACAAGTAGTAATACCAGAATACGGTAAACACACTTCAATATCACTTGTAGTAGCCGCCACAAGGGTCGGCCACTACAAGTGCCAATGATTTCATCCATGAATAATGCAAGCTAAAGTATCTGCCGTAACAGGTTGTCGAAGTTGGAGAAGCTGTCGGGCGTGAGCGGTTTCGTCGCATCCTTTATCCAGTAGAGGGGCAGGTCGCGATACATTGAGGCCACGAGGGTGAACGTGCTGGGCGCGCCTATCAGGTAGTCCATGCGGGAGAGCAGGCAGAGGTCCTCGCCCGGATTGCCGTCGGGGAAGCTGACGTGGCCGAGAGCCTCGGTGAAGGCTGCCCGATTGAGTTGCGGGTCGTTGCCACAGACGTAGACTTCGACGTTGCTCTCAGGGTGCAAGGCCATAAACTGCCTCACCACATCGATGTATTGCTCGTCGGTGTAGAGATAGGCGCCACCGTGCCACGTGGCATAGTCGCCGCGGCGGATGTGGAGTCCAAGGCGCAAGGTGCCCTTGGGCTTGTCGCCGAGCCTCTGGGCCACGCTTGCCTCAACATCGGGCAGGAAAGCGAAGAGCTGGCGAATCTCCTCCTTGTGTTTCAAGAACAAATCGTAGAAGCGCACGTACCATCCCTCCACCACATAGCTACGGTGGCTCTCCATATAGGCGATGTTGGCCGAGTAGTCGGCCTCAGACTCATCGAACCGCACCGTGGGCAGCAGCCCCGTTGTCATGCCGAGCTTTGCAAAGAGGTAGGTGGTGAAGTTGTGGTGGCGCGTCTGGCCGATGTGGAAGTAGGGATACTTGTAGGCGAAGCGCATCGACACGGCACTGCGCCCATGCTCGCGTGCCCAAGCATAGACATGGCCAAACTGCAACAGGTTGTTGCACATGCGTCCGCGGTCGTGTACGAATATCATATTCTATGTGTTGTATAAGCCTATCAAGGTTGTGCCAAAAGACTCCAATTAGTAGGGCATGATAAATCATGCCCCTACAAAGCACAGTTAGTCAGCCTATTTCGTAGGGGCATGATTTATCATGCCCGCATAGTGCGACCTTTTGACACACCCCCATCACTCTATCCCTTTCTCCCTCTTTATCACGGCAAGGGGGCGCAAATCCACCCGGCCTGTATTCTCGTCGAGCCGGATGTTGTACTCCTCGTGGGTGCGCTTCCACCGCTTGTGGCTCCACAGGTAGATGGTGGGGTCTTGGCGGATGTCGGCCTCAAGGCGGCGGAAATACTCGTCGGTCAGCCCGAAGTCGGCCACTTGCTTGGGCTCGCGCGTCATCAGCTGGAACTCGCAGTTGTAGTGGCCGCGGCTCTTGCGCGTTACGTGGGCGTAGAAGCAGGCGTGGTGCTCGTGCTTTATTATGCGCTCGGCACCAGTCAGCACCGCCGTGTCGTGATTGAGAAACGTGAGCCAGTGGTGGATGTTGTTCCAGAAAGGTCCTTGGTCGGCAATCCACCCGACCACGATGGCCTTGTTGTCGCGCTTGTAGCCCACCAGCTTGCGCAGCGACTCGGCCACGGGTATGCACAGGGCGTTTTGCCGCTCGCGCACGTGACGGAACAGGCGGTCCATGGCGGGGTTCTCAAGCGGATGGTACAGCTCAAGGCACTGCACGCCCTCGGGCACCCAGTAGGGCAGCGACGTGATCCACTCCCAGTTGCCGTAGTGGCCGAGGTAGACCGAGCACGACTGGCCCTCGGCAAACACTTGGGCCATGACGTCGGTGCCGCTGAACGTCATGCGCCGCTTCAACTGCCCGGGTGTCATGGTCATCAGCTTCACGGTCTCCACGAAGTAGTCGCAGAACCAATGGTAGAACCCCATCTCGGTCTGGCGGATCCACTTCTCGCTTTTGTCGGGAAACGACTCGCTGAGATTCTTCCAGATGGTGTTGTGGCGGTAGCGCGCCACGTGGGCCATCAGGAAGCAGAACACGTCCGACAGGCCGTAGAGCAGCCAGAAGGGCAGCAGCGAGAGCGCGTACCACAGGGCGTAGCTGAGCGCGTAGGTTATCTTGTGTTTCATGGCATGAGTTTATCGTTGACCATACGCCACATATACTGGTATATGATGGCCTTCAGCTCGTGCTCCATCTGAGCCTGCACAGGCACGCGGCCTGCGAGGTTGTGCTCCATGAGCAGGTCGTCGAGGCTGTACATGCCCACCACCCTGCGGCCGTCGAACTGCATGGTGTAGCCGTGCTTTACATACTGGTAGACTCCGTTCAGGTAGTTCACGGCGTAGGTGTCAGCGGCTGGTGTCTTGAACAGGTCGCACCCGAAGCTGAGGTAGGGCTTCGGATAGTTGAGCAGACCGAGCACCGTGGGCAGGATGTCAATCTGCTGAGCCACAGCGTCGCGTATGCCGGGTTCATAGAGCTGTCCGCTTGGGTCGAAGATGATGATGGGCGAGCAGAAGCCGCCGATGTCGGTCTGATACTGCTTGTGGTCGCTCAGGTTGGTGTGGTCGCTCGTGAGCACGAATATGGTGTTCTTATACCACGGCTGCCGCGACGCGGCACTGAGGAAGCGGCCTATGGCCATGTCGGTGTAGCGTATGCACTTGTGTATTGGTATGCCCTCCTCGGGGTAGACATTCTTATATTTCTCAGGTATCACGTAGGGCGTGTGGCTGCTCACGGTGAAGCAAGCCGACATGAACGGTTGCTTCATCTCGCTCAGTTTGGCGCACCAGTACTGCAGGAAAGGCTCGTCCCAGATGCCCCAGTGGCCGTCGAAGTCGGCGTCGCCGCCGAAGCGAGTGTCCTGGTCGTAGTCCTGGCGGCCGTAGTACTGCTGGAAACCAGTTTTGTTGGCAAAGGCGAGGAAGCCCATGCTGCCGCGGTTGGCTCCGTGGAAGAAGCTGGTGGTGTAGCCCTCCTTGGCCAGCAGCCCTGCCATGCCGGTGTAGGTGTTCATCGAGGCTGGTGTCAGCACGAATGGCTCCACAAACATGGGTATGCCGCAGAGTATGCTGGGCATGCCGTCGATGCTCTTGCGCCCGTTGCAGAACGAATAGCGGTAGGTGGCGCTGCGCTCGGCGAGCGAGTCGACGCAAGGCGTGTAGCCCTTGTACTTGCCGCCGAAGTACATCTTGTTGAGTGCGCCGATGTATTCGCGGCCGAAGCTCTCCACGATGATCACCACCACGTTCTTCTTCAGCATCGGCCCGGTGGTGGCGGGGTGGTGGATGGGGCTGAACACGCGGGCGGCCTCAGGCTCGCTGGCGTAGTAGTCGGGCACGCTGAACACGCTCTTGCCTATAGTGCGCAGCATGGAGAATGGCGTGTTGAGCACGAGGGCGCACTCGGTGGGCCGGTCGACATACTGGTTGGCGTTGTTGATGGTGATGGGTCGGATGCCGGTGCCCAGTCCGCCACGGCACGCGCCCACGCCGAGGGGCACGATGGCCACCAGCAGCACGAGGTTGACCACGCCGAAGCGCACACGCTGGCCTACGGTGCTGAACTGACTGGCTCGGCACTTTGGCTGCACGTAGAGCTTCTGCATGGTCCAGATCACCACTATGGCTAACAGAAGCAGGTACCAGTGGCCGACGAGCTCGCCCCAGAACACGTCGGCCAGGTTGGTCTCGTTCTGGAACTCATGGAAGACGCTCGTGGTGGTGCGGCGGAGCGTGTAGGGGAAGTAGACGGAGTCGCACAGGTTGATGACGAAGGCCAGTCCGTTGACCACCACAAACAGCCACTTGCACACCTTGTTATATACATCGTTCTGCTTCAGCCACAGCGGAAACATCATCATCACGATGTAGAGAATGTTGGTGTAGGTTATGGCAGAGCGGTCGAAGATGTAGCCGCCGTAGAACATTGTGGAGAGGTGGCTGAGCGAGAGGTCGCTGGAGAAGTAACTGTAGTTTTCGAGCAGAAACTCCACACGTGCCACCATGTAGACCACAAAGGCCATCACGATGTTCAGAAGCATGGCCACAAACGGTGCCAAGTCGGAATGGAGTATGCCTATACGACGTTTCATTAATGTTTGAGTTGAAAGTTTTAAGTTGAAAGTTTTAAGTTTTGAGTTGAAAGTTGTGAATTCCAAGTTTTCAGAATGTAGCCCGACAGACCAAGAATGTTTCAATCATTAATTCAACATTCATCATTCATCATTCATATCGCCTGCATGTCGTGCAGCTTCTTGTAGTATCCGTCCATGTTTATCAGCTCCTCGTGGCTGCCGCGCTCCACAATCTCGCCGTTGTGCAGCACGCAGATCTCGTCGGAGTTGCGTATGGTCGACAGGCGGTGGGCTATGGCCACGGTGGTGCGCGTCTTCATCAGCCGCTCCAGCGCGTCCTGCACCAGCCGCTCGCTCTCGGTGTCGAGGGCCGAGGTGGCCTCGTCGAGTATCAGTATCGGCGGGTTCTTCAGTATGGCCCGCGCTATGCTCACGCGCTGGCGCTGCCCTCCGCTGAGCCTGCCGCCGCGGTCGCCGATGTTGGTGTCGAAGCCTTTCTCCGAGCCGACGATGAAGTCGTAGGCGTTGGCTATCCGTGCCGCGTTCTCCACGTCGGCGCGGGTGAAGTTGGTGGCGCCGAAGGTGATGTTGTTGTAGAATGTGTCGTTGAAGAGTATTGCCTCCTGGTTGACGTTGCCTATCAGCTGGCGCAGGTCGTGCAGGTCGATGTCTTTCACGTTGACGCCGTCGATGAGCACCTCGCCCTCCTGCACGTCGTAGTAGCGCGGTATCAGGTCGACGAGCGTCGACTTGCCGCTGCCGCTCTGCCCCACTATGGCCACGGTCTTTCCCTTCGGTATCACCAGGTTGATGTGGCGCAGCACGTAGTTGGGCTTCGTGTTGCCGTCGGCGTCGGTGCTGTCGCTGTAGGCGAAGCTGACGTCGCGGAACTCTATCTCATGCTCGAAACCGCTGATGTGGACGGGGTTCTTCGGCTCCTTGATCATCACCTCGGCCTTGAGTATCTTGTCGACGCGCTCCATCGACGCCAAGCCCTTCGGTATGTTGTAGCCGGCCTTTGAGAACTCCTTGAGCGGGTTGATGATGCTGTAGAGGATGACCAAATAATAAATAAATGTGGGGCCGGAGATGACGGGATACTCGCCCAACACCAGCATGCCGCCGAACCACAGCACCACGATGATCATCAGCGTGCCGAGGAACTCGCTCATCGGGTGGGCCAGCTGCTGCCGTATGTTCACGCGCATTATGTTGTTGCGGTAGTCGGTGTTCACCTTGTCAAACCTGCGGTTCATCGTCTCCTCGGCGCAGAAGGCCTTTATTATGCGCAGGCCGCCCAGCGTCTCCTCCACTTGGCTCATGGTGTCGCTCCACAGGGCCTGTGCCTGTATGCTCTTCTGCTTCAGCTTGCGCCCCACGAAGCCCATGAACCAGCCGAAGATGGGCACGAAGACGATGGTGAAGAGCGTCAGCTGCCACGACACGATGAGCAGCGTGGTAAAGTAGGCCACAATCAGGGTCGGGTTCTTAAACAGCATGTCGAGGCTCGACATTATGCTGTTCTCTATCTCCTGCACGTCGCCGCTCATGCGCGCTATGATGTCGCCCTTGCGCTCCTCAGAGAAAAAGCCCAAGTGGAGCGAAGTGATCTTGCGGTAGAGCTGGTTGCGTATGTCGCGCACCACGCCCGTGCGTATCGGAATCATCGAGGCCGACGAGAGGAAGTAGGCGGCAGTCTTCAGCATCGTCATGAACGCCAGCACCAGACCGATGATGAGCAGTGTGGTGGTGGGACCCCACGACGTGATGAATATCTGCACGTAGTAGTCGGCGTTGTTGGCCAGCACCTCACGCATGTTGTTCCAGTCCCAAGCCATTATGTGGGTGGCGTTGGAGCCGCTGTCGGTCTTGAAGAGTATCTGCAGGATGGGTATCAGCGTCATAAACGAGAAGATGTTCAGCACCGCTGAGAGGATGTTGAATATCACCGCCATCACCAAGTATTTCTTGTAGGGCGGCACAAACCGGCGCAATACCGCGAAAAATTCTTTCATTTCAGACTGCAAAGATAATTCTTTTATAGTAAACCGCAAAACTATAACGAGTTTTTTCAAGTTCAGCAAGATGCATATTGTGTCCTATTTGTCCACACGGGCACTCCAAACCACCTTGTCAGCCCTTGAATTGCAATGGCAAATAAAAAGTTTCCCACTTCCCTTGGTTTGCATTAAAAATACTGGCAATACGTTATCCCAATGCAGGGGCCGTGTAGGTGGGGCAGGACTGGCTCTTATTAATGTTCGACATCTTTAAACCCAAATCGGTCATTAGGAAGTGTCTTTCAAAAAAATGATGTCGGAGACATCACCACTCGATAACCGAGGGTGCTTG